>NZ_JBRBWD010000031.1:0-43999 GCF_052825245.1 Sagittula sp. | reverse complement strand
CTTTCATGCTGCCCGGTGCCATCCATTACCATCCGCACGGCGCGCTCGCGCACTTCTGGTGAATACTTGTTCGTTGTCTTTGTCATGATGCTCCATCCTACTCATGAGTTGGAGCCTCCGGCAAACCCGGCGCGGTTCACGGTTACGTAGGAGACATAACCTGGCACAAGAGGTAGCACGCAGGGGGACAGAAATGATATCGTGCCGGCTAGGAGGGCGGCGGTGAGGGCGCGCGCCAAGTGATGTCTTCGTCGACCCAGATCAGCAGGGACCCCCGCTTGCGCAGCGATGCGTTGTAGCTGGACCAGTTGGTCGTACGATAGCGGGCGGGAGATGGGTTGCTCATGGAATGCGGCTAACAGCATGGGTTCGCGAAGGGAATCCTGAGGCGTCAGACTTGTGCAACAACGCCCCGTATCATCGACCTAGTGGTGCCCACATGGCAGGCTATTTCAATGGATAGATTTTTCTCTATCAGTATGCCCGCGGCTCAGTTTGTTAGAAATGTCCTGCTGTTCAGCTTCGCTGCATTACTGCCGGTCCTGTTGTTCTACGTCTTACTGGCTCCGGGCTTTGCTCCGGCTCTTGCTGCCGGCGGACCGGCACTCATGCGCTTACTAAGGCAGGTTGCGACCAACGGTTTGCCCGTGGTTTTTGCCGTCAACTATGTCAGTTTTTTCCTTTTCGCTATGACAAAGCAACCTAAGGCGGGCTCAAGAGACACGGCGTTTTTCGTGCTGGTCGATGTCTTGCTCAGAGCCCTTCTCTTTCCAGGTCTCCACGTGCTGATATACGTTCTATCTGCCGACTGGTTCGGGTCATTCGGCGGCAATCGTTCAACCGCTTTGGCGGTTGTATCCCCGACTCTTGCGCGTTCGGCGTTTTTCGAGAACATCTCCGGCGTTTACCTCTATGCGACTATGATAAGCGCGTTGCCGCTCTACGTCTCGGCTTTCGGGCGGTCGGAATTTCTTGGACCGGTTGTACGTCGCTTGCCCATGAACACGGGCGTGATGCTGCTTGCCCTGGCTGCGTTTGCCTTGTCGGTCGGGCTGATCACGATCGGCGCACAAGGCATCGCATCTCTTCAGGCCAGGTGATGGCAGGCTAATCACCGTGGGCGTGGGCGGGGGCGGGGGCGACTTGCGGTGCCACCCATTGCGACAAGTAAACGCGCTCGAAGGCGAACACAGCGATCATCCCGACAGCGGCGTAGAGAACGATCATCGGGTCGCTTTGAAGCTTCATCACGGTGAAAGCTGCCAGTACTATCGCATCGAGCGCCAGGGCAGTCAAAAGCACGATACCGAAGGCGCCGACGTCTGCTCGACGATAGCGGAACACGCCCCAATGTATGATCATGTCCATGACGAGGTAAAAGAAAGCACCGAGGGATGCGATCCGGCCTAAATCAAAGAGCACGGCCAACGTCGCGGCGATGACGACAGTATAGACCAGGGTGTGGCGTTGGATGGGACCTGGCATACCGAAGTGGCTGTGCGGGATCATTTCCATGTCGGTCAGCATCGCCAGCATACGCGACACCGCGAAGACGCTGGCCAGAACGCCGGACGCCGTTGCGACAGCGGCCAGGATCACCGTGAGTATGAAGCCGGTTTGTCCAAGGGCGGGCTGCGCCGCTTGTGCCAGCGAATAGTCACGCGCTGAGATGATCTCCTCGATCGTGAGACTCGAACCGACCCCGTAGGCGACCAACAGGTAGACGACGACGCAGATTCCGATAGAGAACATGATCGCTCGGCCAACATTGCGATTTGGTTCAGTGATCTCGGCTCCGCTGTTGGTGATCGTGGTGAATCCCTTGAACGCAAGGATGGCCAGCGCCGTAGAGGCGATGAACCCCGTGAGCCCGTAGGATTGTGAGGTCTCGGACGCCGCGGCGAACGCAAAACCACTGGACCACAGGGCCGCGATGCCAAACAGAGCTATGCCTCCGATCTTGATCGCGGCCATGATCAACGAGAACAGCCCGACCGAGCGGTTTCCGGCCATGTTCACCAAAAAGGCGAAAACGATCACGGCCACAGCCAGAGCGGGGACCAATGGGCCACCTTCGATATCGAAAGGGCGCAGGACATAGGTGGCGAAGGTTCGCGCGACGAGGCTTTCCGCGATCACCATGCTGAGCGCCATCAGCAGTGCGGCCCCGCCCGCGATGGCTCCGGGGCCATAGCATTTCTGCAGGATCATGGCGATGCCACCCGAGGACGGCCATTTGTTCGACATCCTGATGTAGCTGTAGGCGCTGAAGCTTGTGACGACCGCGCCGGCGATGAATGCAAGCGGGAAAAGCGGGCCGGCGAGCTGCGCGATTTGCCCCGTCAACGCAAAGATTCCAGCGCCGATCATCACGCCTGTCCCCATCGCAACGGCTCCGCCCAGACTGATGGAATTTTCGCGGTACGTTTCTTTTTCGCTCTGCATAAATGGCCCCCTTTTAATTTTGGTTCATCCGAACGCTGTTGCGCGCTTCTAGATACGAACGCCGCGAAGGCGCAGCGAATTGAGCACCACCGAGATTGACGACGCGCTCATGGCGAAGGCAGCAAACATCGGACTGATGAGGATGCCAAAGAAGGGAAACAGAACTCCCGCCGCGACCGGCACGCCGGAGGCGTTGTAGATCAGCGCGAAGAACAGGTTCTGGCGGATGTTGCGCATCGTGGCCCGGGCGAGCCGCCGCGCACGCACGATACCATCAAGGTTGCCCTTGACCAGCGTGACGCCCGCGCTTTCGATGGCCACATCGGCGCCGGTGCCCATGGCGATGCCGACATCGGCCTGCGCGAGCGCGGGGGCGTCGTTGACGCCATCCCCGGCCATGGCGACCTTGTGGCCCGCCTCTTGCAACTCAAGGATGATCCGCGCCTTGTCCTCCGGCAGCACGTCGGCCCGGATCTCATCGATTCCGAGCCGCGTGCCGATGGCCTTGGCCGTGCGTTCGTTGTCGCCGGTCGCCATGATGACGCGGAACCCCAGTTCATGCAGATCCTCGATGGCTTCTGGCGTGGTCTCCTTCACTGGGTCGGCGACAGCAACTAGACCGGCGATCTCGCCATCCAGCACAACGAACATGACCGTCTCGCCTTCGTCGCGGCGGGCATTGGCCTTGGCGGTCAACGCGCCCGCCTCGAGCCCCAATTCGCGGATCATCGCCAAATTGCCGAGCGCGACCGCTTTGCCGTCAACGACCCCCTTGACGCCCTTGCCAGTGACCGCCTCGAAGTCCCGTGCCTCGTCCATTTTGACATCTCGCTCCTCCGCACCCCTGACGATCGCTTCGGCCAAGGGGTGCTCCGATCCGCGCTCAAGCGATGCGGCGAGACGCAAGACCTCGGCTTCGTCGTGGCCGGGTTGCGGGAGTACGTCGACAAGCCGCGGCTTGCCTTCGGTCAACGTGCCGGTCTTGTCGACGATCAGGGTATCGACTTTCTCGAACCGCTCCAGCGCCTCGGCGTTCTTGATCAGCACCCCTGCCTGAGCGCCCCGTCCTGTCGCTGTCATGATCGACATCGGTGTCGCCAGGCCAAGCGCACAAGGACAGGCGATGATCAGAACCGCCACCGCCGAAATCAATGCGTAGGAAAGCGCAGGCGCGGGCCCCCAGATCGCCCAGGCGATGAAGGACAGGACCGCGATACCGATGACGGCCGGAACGAAATATCCCGCCACCTTGTCGGCGTATTTCTGGATCGGGGCGCGCGAGCGCTGCGCGTTCGACACCATCTCGACAATTTGAGCCAGCATCGTGTCGGACCCGACACGCGTCGTCTCCATCACCAGACTGCCGGTGCCATTGATCGTCGCGCCGGTCAGCGGGTCGCCCTCGGTCTTCTCGACCGGCACGGGTTCACCGGAGATCATGCTTTCGTCGACCGAGGACCGGCCGTCCAGAACCACGCCATCGACCGGCACCTTGTCACCGGGCCGCACGCGCAGCCGGTCCCCGACTTGCACGTCCTCCAGCGGGATTTCCTCCTCGGATCCGTCGTCCCGGATGACCCGCGCGGTCTTTGCCGCCATGTCGAGAAGCGCGCGGATCGCCTTGCCGGTCCCCTCGCGGGCGCGTAGTTCCATCACCTGGCCGAGCAGCACCAGCGTCACGATCACCGCCGCCGCCTCGAAATAGACGCCGACATGGCCTTCGGAGTCTCGGAACCCATCAGGGAATATGTCCGGTGCGAGAACGGCAACGACGCTGAAGAGCCAGGCGGCAAGAACGCCCATGCCGATCAGGGAGAACATGTTGAGGTTCAATGTGCGGAACGAAATCCATCCGCGTTCCAGAAACGGCCAGCCGCACCACAAGACCACTGGCGTTGCCAGGATCAATTCGATCCATTGTGTGGTGCTTTCGCCAAAAAAAGTCCGGACTGCGGGGAAACCGACGAATGGCCCCATCGTGAGGACAAGGAGCGGGATCGTCAGGACTGTGCCGACCCAGAACCGCCGTGTGAAATCCACCAGTTCGGGATTTGGACCTTCATCGCCCGGCACACCGGATTCCAGTTCCAATCCCATACCACAGATCGGACACGCGCCCGGATCAGGCTGCCGCACCTGAGGGTGCATCGGGCAGGTGAAAATGGGACCATCATGTCCTGTAGGAACCAGATCATATCGGCCATCGGCCGGCGTGGCACCCGCGTGGTGTTCGTGATGATCATGTGCTGAATGGACCTCGAGCTCCGATTCCGGCACGAGGTGCATCCCGCATTTCGGACAATTGCCGGGCTCGTCCTGCCGCACCTCAGGGTGCATGGGGCAAACGAATACCGAAGAAGCTGCTGTGGTTTCAGAACTGTCGGGAGTGCTCATTTTGCGGTCCTTTCCGAGAATGCTTCTCTTGCCTAGGGCTTCCATCCGCGGGAGGGTCAAGAGAGATCAGTACGGCGATTACATTGCGGCTCTGCGGGGTGGCGCTGTCCGGCCCCGTTCCCGCCGGGCGAACACGATCAACGCCAGCCCGACCAGCGCCATTGGCATGGAGAGCAACTGGCCCATGGTCAAACCCCACTCACCAAAATGAAGCGCATGGCCGATCGGGTTGTCCGCCGTCACAAATTGTTGGTCCGGTTGCCGGAACATCTCGACGAAACTTCGGGCAAGACCATAGCCGGTCAGAAACACGCCAGCCAAGGCACCGGGCATTTTCAGCCAGCCCCGGCCCCAAGCGAGATAAATGAGCAGTATTCCAAGAATGAGCCCCTCCAATACCGCCTCGTACAGCTGGGACGGGTGTCGGGCGCAGAGGCCGCTAACCCCTGGGCAGGCCTGCGCGACTTCGCCGGGAAAGATCACCGCCCAGGGAACGTCCGTTGGACGCCCCCACAACTCATTGTTGGTGAAGTTCGCCAGCCTTCCAAGAAACAAGCCTGGTGGTGTTGCCAAAGCCAGCAAGTCGCCAGTGCTGAGCAATGACGCGTTCTGTCTAAGGCAGAACAGCAAGGCCGCGATGACAACTCCCGCGAACCCCCCGTGGAAAGACATGCCGCCTTGCCAGACCATCAGAATTTCCAAGGGATTGGCGAGATAATATGCGGGCTGGTAGAACAGTACAAAGCCCAGGCGACCACCAGCAATCACGCCGATGATGATCCACGTCAGAAGATCTTCGATCTGCGTTCGGTCAAGCGGCGGTCCAGCTGACGTCCAGAGCGCGGGACGGCTTATGGCACTCGAACAAATGCGCCAGCCAATCAGGATACCGAAGATATAGGCTAGCGCGTACCAGCGGAGTGCGAATGTGACCCCCCCGATGTCGAAGGAGAAGAGGTCGGTTCCAATATCCGGAAATGGCAATCCCGCTGGCAGCACTGGGTGAGTTCCTCATCAGGAATTTACGTGGGGATTAGATGGCATTGATCGAGCACCGCTAAAGGCGCTCGATCTGCGACAGGGCATCCAACGCCCATCCCGCCATCACGCGGTGTCGAGGGCGTCCCGAAGGAGATCGCGGACTTCGCCGGCGACCGCGTCCAGGTCTTGGTTCTGCACCGCCTGCATCGAAGCGACAGGATCGACCGCGCTGACCTCGGTGTCGCCGTCCAGTTGCCGCAGGATAACATTGCAGGGAAGCATCGCACCGATGCGAGGCTCGATCTCGATGGCTTTGTGCGCCATGCCCGGATTACAGGCCCCCAAGATGCGGTAAGGCGGCATGTCCGCATCAAGTTTCTTTTTCATCGTCGCTTTGACGTCAATCTCAGTCAGAACGCCGAAGCCCTTGTCTGCCAAAGCATCCCGAACACGCATCTCTGCGTCATCGATTTTGGTGTCTTTCAGGACGCGATCATAGGTATAGGCCATGGGAATTTTCCTTTCCGTGTCTCTATTTGTTGGCATACCGAGGCTAAACGGTTCAGGTCGCGGTTCGGTTCAATGTCCCGACCGCGAATGGTTTTGGGGTTGTGAGGACGGGTGCCGGAAAAAAACCGGCACCCATTGGCTCAGTTGTCCTGCATCATGGAGCCGTTGCCCATGCCCTGACCGTTGCCAGGCCGCGCAGGCGCATCTGCCATATTCGACCGCATCATCTGCATCCGCTCCATCCTATCGGCAGGAGCGGCCATCTCTTCCGGCGTCACCGCGCCGTCGCCATCGGCATCGAGGTGTTGGAAGCGATCCACCATCATTTCGCGGATCATCGCGCTGTGGAGAGCTTCAAACTCGGTAATCGAGAGGCTTCCATCCCCGTCGCTGTCAAACTCGGAAAGCTTGGCCTGCAGCTGCGTGCGCATTTCTTCCGGCGTCGTTGTGCCGTCTCCATCAGTGTCGAACATTTGCATCATGCCGCCAGCCATGCCTGGGCTCATCATACCACTGCCCATGCCTGCGCCCATCATGCCTGCGCCCATCATGTTTCCGTGCATGCGCTTCATCATGTCCATCATTCCGCCCATGTTCCCCATCATACCGGGACCACCGTTCTGCATCATGCCTGGTCCGCTCTGGGCGCCAAATTGTCCCCCACGCCCGTGGTTGGCGTCCGCGAATGCGGCACCGCCAAGGGCGGTTGCAGCCAGGGTCATTGCAGCGAGTAAAGTGTTGCGTTTCATTTCGATCACCTCGTGTCAGTGTTGCGATACCCAGCATATGGGGGGCACCTGCAGATGCGGAATGCCACGCGAGCCGGTGTTTTGTATCGCGAGGTCACAAAGGCGGGGTCTGTTACAAATTGCGACAAATCAATTCGGGGCGAACGCTCCTCTTCATCTGAAACATGCGATATCCAGAAAAAAAGGTGTCGAGGATCCGTATACCAACCGAAACCGAACCCATGTTTCGGTAGAGGTGAAATCCGGAAGAGTTGATGTCGAGATTGCTAGAGGCCCTGAATATCCCGAAAATTCAATCATTCAACCCATGGCAGGAGGCTGCAGGGTGCTCTTTTTGAACCGCATTTTCTCAGTTCTAACCTTGGTAATTTTGGCGGGGTGCGGTGCAGGAAACGACATGCGCCCGGATGCTTCAGCCGAAGTCATCAGTAGCGCATCCTACCGTCACGATGGACCGGCCGCGCTGACGTTGTACACCATGATCAACAACAGGTCCGGGGCGGGTGCGCATAGCAGCGTCATGATTAATGGGTCGCAGCGTGTTATCTTCGATCCGGCAGGAACGGTCCGGCTGAGCGCTGTACCGGAACGGGGAGATGTGCTTTATGGCATTACTCCACAAGTGGCCGATTTTTATGCGCGGGCTCATGCTCGCGAGACCTACCATGTCGTCATACAAGAGATCGATGTGTCTCCCGAAGTCGCGGAGCAGGCTTTGCGCCTTGCAATTGCCAGCGGCCCAGCCGCTTCCGGTTTTTGTAGTGCCAGTACCTCCGCGGTACTCAGACAATTACCAGGATTTGAATCCATCGGACGCACATTTTTTCCAAAGCGCCTGATGGCGGATTTTGGCAAGTTGCCGGGCGTGCGAACCACAAAGCTGTTCGAGAACGATGAGGACGACAAATCCGTAGCGATCGCACAGTTCGAAAGTTCACTTGCGACACAGCCGTGAGTGTTCGTCCAACAATTCATTGGAAGATGTCCCTGCACGACGCAGTCCTCGGCGTGTGAGCCAAAGATGCAATAGGTTAGCTTCGAGCGGTAACGCTGTCTTCGGCCGAGTAAAGGAACGCCGTCGATCCGACAGCGACATTCGGATAGAGATCATTGATGTGGGCCATCACCATGCGCACGCATCCCGAACTGGCCCGGCCGCCAATGCTGCGAGGGCTCGGCGTTCCGTGAATTCGAAGGTACGTATCCCGATCTCCGACGAATAGATACAAAGCCCTGCTGCCCAAGGCATTGTTGGGGCCGGGCTCCATACCGTCGGCAAACCGCTCGTAAGCCTCCGGATCGCGTTCGATCATTGACTGCGTTGGCGTCCAGTGCGGCCATTCGACCTTTCGGCGGATCGTATAGGTGCCGGGTTCATAGAGATCGCCCTTGGCAATCGCCACCCCGTATCGCATCGCGGTGCCACCTTCCTCGATATGGTACAGATAGCGCGCGATCGCATCGACGTGAATGTCACCCGGGCGCAAACCGTCATTCGCCAAAACGCGTTGCGGCAGCAGCCTGGGATGCAGCCCCCATGGGTTGGTTGTTGCCGGGTCATAGTTGGCGGGCGTGATCTGCGCATCCCAAGCTGCTTTTTCGGCTGTTGACGGCCAGGTCTTAGCGAATGCTGGCGAACTCAGAGACGCTGAAAACAGCGAGCCGGAAAGTGCAAGGAAGTGTCGTCTTGTAACCATGAAGCGAAGCCCTTTGTTTGTTTTCGATGAATGCGGGACGATTCAAGAAACGTCCGCGACCCCATGCCACCGAACCTTTTGATGTCTTGCGATCGCGACCAACCAGAGGCAAGCAAGGACACCGCTTAGGATCGCGTTCCAACTGGCCATGGACAACGTCAGAAATTCCCAGACAACCTCACTGCACAGAACAAGATTGGACGTATTTGAACTGGCAGAGGGCAGCAATTCCGATACCGACATTTGGGAAACATCGAGGCCGGATCCCGTGCAAGAAGTCGGTCCCTCCCACCAGCCGCGCTCGACACCGGTATGAAACACTCCCAACGCGGATGTGCTGAGTACCGACAGGGCACCGATTATCAGGATTGGCAAAATCGGCAGAGCAAAGAGCAACAGAGCGCCCATTCCAATGGCGATTGCGTGTGGGTAGCGTTGCCAGATGCACATTGCGCACGGCGCGTACCCAAGAGCCTGGAAAACGAAGGCCCCCAACAGCAAGGCGGCTGATCCTGCCGCCGCAGTCATGCCGAGAGATTTTGGTGTCAGGGTCAATGAACGCTCCCATTGGCAGTCGATGGACCTGTTTCTCGCTTGTCAGGTTACGTAGACGGCGAAAGGCCTGTTATCATTCAGAGATTTGTAACGGTATGTATCCGTCTCGACCCTCAGCCGACTCTGATCCACGTTGCCATACCGTCGGCTTGGTGGCTCAACATGTGGCAATGCAGCATCCACGATCCCGGATTGTCCAGGACGACGAGAATATCCCGCGTCTCGCCGGTATCCAGATAGGTCGAGTCCCGGTATGGACCGGCTTCACCCGCCGCATCGAGTTCCCAGAAATGGTGGCCATGCAGATGCATGACGTGTGGGAACCCGGTTTCGTTGCGGATCGAAATGCGCGCGGTCGTCCCCTGCGCGGCGGATAGGAAAGGCCTTCGAGGCAGGCCGGATACGTCATTGAGCGCCCATGTCCCTGTGCCGTTGTGGGACGCGCTTCCCGCACCTCCCTGGAGCACCAGCTCCGCGGTTTGGCCGGGGTCTTTCGGGGCGGGCATTCGGTTGGCGGGCAATGCGGTGATGGGCGCTTTCGCGGGCTCACGGGAACCGGAAACAGCGATTTCGCCAAGGCTCAACGTCTGTTCTCCAAAGCTGTCGTCGAATCTAATAGGCCCGGTCGCATCACCAATCACATCGCATCTTTGCCCCGGAGCGAGAAGGATCGGTTCGAGCGTCCGAGGATGCGCCAGAGGCATGCCATCCAGTGCAACGATCTTGCCTATCAAACCATCCAGGCCGACACGGTACACCCTGTCGATAGAGGGATTTATGAGACGCAGTCGCAGACGGTCGCCTCGTTTCACGGTCTTGCCGGTTCCATTGAAAACAAGTGCCGTGACCGTATTGCCGATACGGCCCTCGGTTGCGAAGTGGGCCGGGTTGAACGCTTCGTCGTACTGCCCGGACTGATCTAGCAAGACATCGAAGAACTGAACAACGATGTCATGGTCGACAGCCGGCGCATTTTGCTCCTCGACGATGAAGGCGCCGAAAAGACCGCGGCTGACCTGATCGTAAGACAGGTAATGCGAGTGATACCAATACGTGCCGGCATCCGGGACGCCGAATTGATAACGATACGAGTCGCCCGGAATGACCACATCCTGAGTGAGGACGTTGACACCATCCATCCGATTTGGAACCCGCAACCCATGCCAGTGAACGAGAGCGCCCTCCTCCAATCGGTTATCGAGGGTAATGCGGGCGGTTTGTCCTTGTCGCATTCTGACTTCTGGGCCCGGCAGACCACCGTTGAAGCCCAACATCGACACGTCGTACCCAGCAAGGTGCGCCTTGATCGATTGGGGCGCGAGGATCAACTCGTGTGTCGCTGCTGGCAAGCGGGTACCAGCCAGCGCAACGGTCATCCCGCCAAGGAAAGACCTCCGGCTCAAAGACAATTCCGTCACCTCATGAATGATAGACTGGCTTTCGCCAACTGCCGCACTTGTGCCATTTCCGGAAGAGGAACTTCAAGGCGACAGAACACTCCTCACGCCGTTGTCACTTTGGGATACAGGAAGACGCGGGCGCCGATTTCAACGCGTTCGTACAGATCCTTCACATGTTCATTCGTCAACCGCGCGCATCCATTCGACACGGCAGACCCAATTGTCTCCGGGGCGTTCGTTCCATGAATGCGAAGATAGGTATCGCGTCCCTCGGCATCGTAGAGATAGAGCGCGCGGGCCCCGAGCGGGTTGTTTGGCCCGCCTTTCAGTCCATCCTTGTACTTTGCGTATTTGCGTGGCTCGCGCCGGATCATGGCGTTTGTTGGCCGCCACCATGGCCATTTGGCCTTGCGCGCTACCGTGAACTCTCCGGGTTCGTACAAACCTTTGCGCCCTACCCCGACCCCGTAGCGGATCGCCATCCCGTCCTCGAGCATGAAATAAAGGAAAAAATCGTCGGGAACGACGTGGACATCGCCTTTAACCCAGTCACCACGACGGGTGTTTACCAATTGTGGTTCGAACCGTTCGGGCAATTTGACTTTGTGGGCCCAGGCAGTTGTGGGCAGAAAGCAACCCATCGCTCCGGCACAAATCAATTCTCGTCTCGTGAAATTCTGCATGGCGCGATCTCCTCGGACCCATGAAAATTCAGTGCGCGTCAGGGGCAAAGAAAAGAAGCCGTGAACCGGGGCAAACGACGCGCCTTTGTTGCCTTGAAACTACGAAAATTCGTGCTTTTGGAACTCTCCAGCGCTGGAATGTTGTTGTTTTACAGAGAACTGCAAGGAGGTGACTGGAAATGCACTACTCACGATTCTTTATGATGATCGGAACATCGACCGTGGTCATGTTCGTTCTGATGTACCTGAACACCTATCTTTGGGGCCATATCTTCTTTTCGGAGACACGCCTTTACATGGCCATCCTGATGGGGGCGACCATGGCCGTGATCATGTTGGCGTACATGTTGTCCATGTATCAGAACACCAAAGCCAACATCGCGATTTTCGTTGGCGCAATAGTCCTTTTCGCGGCGAGCCTCTGGCTGGTTCGCGGGCAATTCACGGTACAGGACAGGTCCTACATGCGCGCCATGATCCCGCACCACTCGATCGCCATCATGACGTCGACTCGTGCCGAGATCACCGACCCGCGCGTCCGGGGGCTCGCAGACGACATTATCTATGCGCAGGACAAGGAAATCGCCGAAATGCGCTACCTTATTGCTGACATTGGAGCAAACGGCGAAGCATCGGCCACGCGAAGCGAAACGCCGGCGCAGGTTGTGGATGCGCAACAGGCGCTTCAAACGGAGGTCGTGTCGAAGGTCGATCCTGAGTTTCTGACGGAAGACGAAATCGCTGCGGTGTTCCCGAATGGCGGAAATTGCCGCTTTGCTTACACCTCGGACAGTCCGGCTGTACTGGTGACTGGTGAAACCGGCGAAGGGTCTGCCGCCGCAATGAAGATCAGCGGTGATCTGGTGCGCCTGAATGCGCAGGGCGAAAATGCATTTTCTGAAGGCCCGCTGTCGGCCGAGATCGCAGAGACGAACGGTGACCTGACCGATCTGATCGTCAGCGCGGGAACCGACTACGAAGCCGGGTTCCGTGGTCAACTTACGTGCAGCGGATAAGGAGGAAAGGACATGCCCCGCGACACAGACAGTAAATCCGCGCAGCTTTATCGCATGGTCATGCCGGGCCATGTCTGCCCCTACGGTCTGAAATCGAAAGACCTGCTGGAGCGGCAAGGCTTCGAGGTGGAAGACCATCCGCTTGACACCCGTGAAGACACCGATGCTTTCATGGAGAAGCACGGGGTCGAGACGACGCCGCAGACTTTCATCGGGGACGAACGGATCGGCGGTTACGATGATCTCAGGGTGTTTTTCGACATTGACCCACCCGAGGAAGAGCAAAGCGACACGACCTACCAGCCGGTCATCGCGATCTTTTCCGTTGCCGCGCTGTTGGCATTGGGCCTGTCTTGGCACCAGTACGGGTCGGTCCTTACCTTGCGGGGGTTCGAATGGTTCATTTCGCTGTCCATGACCATTCTCGCGATCCAGAAATTGCAGGATGTCGAAGGGTTTTCGACGATGTTCCTCAACTACGATCTGCTGGCGCGCAAATGGGTGCGATACGGCAAGGTCTACCCGTTCGGCGAAGCGTTGGCAGGTGTCCTGATGACTGCCGGCGCGCTGCTGTGGCTCTCGGCGCCTGTCGCCCTGTTTATCGGCACGGTCGGCGCTGTCAGCGTGTTCAAGGCTGTTTATATCGACAAGAGAGAGCTGAAATGCGCCTGCGTCGGCGGTGACAGTTCCGTCCCGCTGGGGTTCATTTCGCTGACGGAAAACCTGATGATGATCTTCATGGGTATCTGGATGCCGGTCCGCGCGATCTGGTTCTGAGGTACAGCCCCTTCTTGCCTGTCACTTGGCCAACCGCTCCGGCGACAGATCCTCGATGATGGGGCAGTCGGGCCGGTGATCCCCGGCACATTTTTCCACCAGTTCGGCGAGCGTCGCGCGCATGGATTGCAGTTTCGCGATCTTTTCCTCGATCTGGCGCAGATGGTCTTCCGCAACCGCCTTCACTTGCATGCTTTCGCGGTTTTCATCCTCGTAGAGCGACAGGAGCGTCCTGCAATCTTCGATGGTGAACCCCAAGGCCCGTGCGCGACCCAGAAACGCCAGCTTGTGAATGTGGCTCTCGGTGAACGCGCGGTAGCCGTTCTCGCTACGGTTCGGGCGGATCAGCCCGATGTCCTCGTAGTAGCGGATTGTTTTTGGGGGCACACCCGATTGTCGGGCAACGTCTCCGATGTTCATGTCGAACCTCCGTTATTCTGCTGGAGCAGGAGTGGCGGCTGCCAGCTCTGCCGGGATTGCGCGCTGCTCGTCCATCGCAGGCGCGATGCGCCGCAGCCGCAGGGCATTGGTCAGGACAAACACCGAGGACAACGCCATCGCACCCGCCGCAAGGATTGGTGACAGGAGCAACCCAAAGGCGGGATAAAGCACCCCGGCAGCGACCGGAATAAGTGCCACGTTGTAGGCAAAGGCCCAGAACAGGTTCTGCCGGATGTTGCGCATGGTCCGCCGCGATACTTCGAAGGCGTTCACCACGCCGCGCAAATCGCCCGACATCAGGACGACATCCGCAGATTCGATGGCCACATCGGTGCCGGTTCCAATGGCGATGCCCACATCGGCATGCGCCAGCGCCGGGGCGTCGTTGATCCCGTCGCCGACAAAGGCGATGCGCTTGTTCCCTTGGCGCAAACTGTCGAGCGCCGCAACCTTGCCGTCCGGCAGGACGCCGGCGATGACGTGGTCGATACCGGTTTCGCGGGCGATGGCTTCGGCGGTTTCGCGTTTGTCGCCGGTGATCATCGCAACCGCAAGACCCTTTTCGTGCAGCGCTGCGATGGCTGCGCGGCTTGCCGGTTTGACCGGATCGGCCACGCCGATCACGGCGGCGACACGCCCATCTATGGCAGCGTAAAGCGCCGTGCGACCCTTGCTTGCGATCTTCGTTTCCTCTGGAGCCAATGCCGAGACGTCAATGCCTTCGCGCGCCATGTAGCGGTCGGCCCCAACCAACACCTCCACGTCTTCGACCACGGCGCGCACGCCGTAACCTGTGACCGATTGAAAACCTTCGGCCGCCACAAGAGGTGCGCCCTCGGCCCGCGCGGCCCGCACGATGGCGTCCGCGACAGGATGCTCGGAGAGCGACTCCACGGCAGCGATCTTCGAGAGCGTTGTTGGGCGATCGAACCCTTCCGCCAGCACAAGGTCAGTCAGTGCGGGTCGCCCCTCGGTCACCGTGCCTGTTTTGTCGAGGGCGACCACATCAACGGAATCAAGTTGCTGCAAGGCGTCACCTTTACGGAACAGGACACCCATTTCCGCAGCACGTCCCGTCCCGACCATGATCGAGGTCGGCGTCGCAAGCCCCATCGCGCAGGGGCACGCGATGATGAGCACCGACACACCGGCGACCAGCGCCATCGTCAGGGCCGGATCAGGCCCGAAAAACAGCCAGACCAGCACGGTCGCCGCCGCGATCGCCATCACGGCAGGCACGAACCACAAGGTGATCCGGTCGACCAATCCCTGGATCGGCAGTTTGGCGCCCTGGGCCTCTTCGACCATGCGAATAATCTGCGCCAGGGTCGTGTCGGCGCCGACCCGCGTGGCGAGGAACTGCAGGCTTCCGGCGCCGTTGACCGTCCCGCCGGTCACCGTATCTCCGGCACCTTTTTCAGCGGGGATCGGCTCGCCTGTCAGCATGCTTTCGTCGACGCGGCTGGTCCCCTCGATGACCTCGCCATCGACCGCGATGCGTTCACCAGGGCGCACGATGACGATGTCACCCTGAACCAGCGCATCGATCTCGATCTCGACGCTTTCTCCGTCCCGCATCACGCGTGCAGTCCGCGCCTGAAGCCCTAATAGCTTCTGGATGGCCGCGCCCGTTCTCCCCTTGGCGCGCGCTTCAAGAAACCGCCCCAGAAGGATCAGAACGACGATGACCGCTGCCGCCTCGAAATAGACGGTGCGCAGCGTGTCAGGCAGGACCGACGGTACGAATGTCGCAACCACGGAATAAAGGTAAGCCGCCCCGGTGCCGACCGCGACGAGGCTGTTCATGTCGGGGGCACCCCGGAACAAGGCCGGGAAACCCTTGGTGTAAAACGTCCGGCCCGGGCCGAAGAGAACGATTGTCGTCAGCACGAACTGAAGAAGCCAACTCGTCTGCTGGCCAATCGTGGTCTCGATCAGCATATGAACGGCCGGAATGACGTGGCCACCCATTTCGATCAGGAAGACCGGCAAGGCGAGGATGGCCGCAAAGGTGACCCGTTTGGCAAGCGCCTGAGCCTCTTCCTCCTTGCGCGCAACTCTGTCGTCACCGGCCTGGGCCGTTGCCACGGTTGCTGGATACCCTGCCGCGCCGCTTGATTCGATCAGATCGGATGTCGTGACAAGACCTTCGACGTAAACGACCGTCGCCGTCTCTGAGGCGAGGTTGACGTTCACCTCGACCACCCCGGGCACCGCGGCAAGCGCCTTATCGACCCGCCCGACGCAAGAGGCACAGGACATCGCTGCAATCGTGAGTTCGGCCCTGGCCTTCCGCGCGGGGTAGCCCAGCTCGCGAAGGGATTCGATGATGTCGGGAATGCGCTTGAGCGCGTCCACGCTCATGCGAGCAGTTTCCGAGGCAAGGTTCACCGACACATCCTCTACGCCGTCGATTGCATTCAATGCGCGATCGACCCTGCCAACGCAGGACGCGCATGACATGCCTTCGATCGGCAGGCTGATCTGTTTGGGTTCGGGCATATGTGTCACCTGTTTTTCCATTCGAAGTGGAATATGAGGCTTCCAGTTACTGGAGGGTCAATGGGAGGGCGCCAAATAAATTTCTTCACTTGACCTTCCAGCGGGGGGAAGCCCCATGTCACCGATAGAAATCAGATCAAGGAGTGGTTCCGATGAAGTTCAGCGTTCCGGACATGAGCTGTGGGCATTGCACCGCAGCAATCGAAAGCGCGGTGAAGAGCGCAGATCCGAATGCAGGCGTAGAATGTGACCTTTCTGCCCGACAGGTGCATGTCGACAGCGTGTTACCAGCCGATCAGGTCCAAGCGATCATTCGGGATGCGGGCTACAACGTGGAACCTGCGGCCGCTTGATGCAGTGCCTGGACCACCCAAGGGTGGTCCGGGCACAGAATTTCAGTCTTCGACTTTGCGGGCTTCCTCGACCAAGTCGGCAAGCTGCGCCTTTTCGACGAAGCCCGGGACCAGCGCATCCCCGATCACGAAAGACGGCGTGCCGTTAAAGCCCAGAGCTTGGGTCAGTTGCATGGAGGTCGCAATGTGCTCTTCGACCTCGGGGGCCTCCATGTCCTTGCGCAACTGCGCGATATCCAGGCCGATCTCCTCGGCCACGCGCAGCACGGAGGCCTCTTCCGCGCGGCCTTCCAGCCCCATCATTGCCCAGTGAAACTCTTCGTATTTGTCCTGCTTGCGCGCTGCCAAGGCCGCTTTCGCGGCAAACACCGATCCGTCTCCGAGAATGGGCCATTCACGATAGACGAGGCGAATGTTGGGATCGTCTTCGATCAAAGCCCGCACCTCGGGTTTGACCCGCCGACAATAGGGACAGTTGTAGTCGAAAAATTCCACAACAGTGACGTCCCCTTCCAGGTTGCCGAGAACCGGCGCATTCGGATCGTTCTCGATTAGATCGCGCTGGTCATTCAGAACTTGGGCCTGACTGAGCTCCTGCGCTTGCGCCTGCCTTTGTTCGAGGATCGCCACGGCCTCCATGACAATCTCCGGGTTCTCGCGGATTGCCTCGAGCACAAGTTCCTTGACCCGGGACTCTGACAGTTCGTCCGCGAGTGCCGGTATCGGAAGCAAGGCAGCTATCGCGACCGTCGTGAAGGCTTGTCTGAAACGCATTTTAGTTCTCTCCCCGTTGTTCGTCGGCTTCTGTCCGCGCGGCCTGGACTTCGCGGATGCGGTCTGGCCAGGTGGACCGGATGAAGGCCAGGATGTTGTGAATTTGCTGGTCGGTCAGCACGTCTGCGAAACCGGGCATGCCACTGTCGAATTCGACGCCCTGACGCGCCAGAAGCGCCGCACCCCCCAGTTTTGTGTAATCGAAGAGCAGGCTGTCAGGATGATGCCAGGTGTGACCCGTCTCATCATGTGGTGGTGCTGGCAGGCGCCCATCCGCGCCGGGCGTTCGCCATTCCGGCTGGCCTTCCAGACCCGCGCCATGACAAGACGCACAGTTTTCTGCGTAGAGCAACGCGCCTTCTTCGATGTCGTAGCTCTCCGCCCTGGACGCGCTGCCGACATCCGAGGATGCACTGGTCGAGAGCCAATACGTGAAGGCGGCTGCTGCGACAGTGATCGGAAGGGACCAAACGAGATATCTCATGTGACCCGTATCCAGGTTGTCATGCCAGATGCGGCGTGGCTGAGCATGTGGCAATGGAACAGCCACTTGCCGGGATTGTCTGCCGTAAAGGCGATCTCCCGGGACTCGTTGCCGGCCAACAGGATCGTGTCCCGCATCGGCCCGAACGCGCCGTCGGGGCGCAGCTCGCGGAAATGCATCCCGTGCAGGTGCATCGCATGTGGGAAAACGGTCTGGTTCTCGATCTTCAGGCGCACCGGCTCGTTCAGGGATAGATCGGCCAGTGGCGTGTAGGTCATTTCGGCGACATCATTCAGGGCCCAGAATTTGCCCGCTTGGGCAAGCTGACGGAATCCAAGACGTTCCCCGCCAAGCAATGCGGACTGCATTCGCCCCATTGCCCCGCCGGACATGACCAGTCGCAAATCACGCGCATCGGCAAGGTCCGGGGCGTGTGCCGCGGGGTTCGGCGGCAACGGCAGTGGCTTGCCTCTTGGTACTGAACTGGCTGTGCCGTTGACCAGAAAACTCACCAACGGGGTCAATTGATCATCATCGCCGATGCGAAGCAATTGGGCGGTGCCGCCTTCGTCTTCGGTCACATCCACAATTAAGTCGACGCGCTGTGCCGGGCCGAGGATCAACTCGCCGTCAACCGACTGGGGTTGGCCGGTTGGCATTCCATCCACGGCCACCGTCCAGCCACTGAATCCAGAGAGCCTCAGCGGGAAAATTCGAGCGCTTGCTGCGTTGATGATCCGCAAGCGAATGCGCTCGTTGCGCTGCGCGGGCAAGGTCAGGTCATAGCGCCCGTTGGTCGTGATAAAGTTGCCGGTACGTCCACCGTGGCTCATCATCATGGGCTGTTCGAAATTGTCGAACAGCTGCCCGCTCTCAGGGTCGAGCAACCAGTCCTCCAGAACGATGACTTCCTCGCGGTCGATGTCCGGTCCATCGACCTCTTCGACGATCAAGGCACCGCGCAGACCACGCGCGACTTGCTCGTATGAGCGATTATGCGCGTGATACCAATAGGTGCCCGCGTCCGGTACGACGAAGTCGTAGTCAAAGGTTCCACCCGGCGCTACGGCCTCTTGGGTCAGCCCTGAAACGCCATCCATCGCGTTGTCGATCCGGATTCCGTGCCAGTGAACCGAACTGGGATCGGGTACCTCGTTGCGAAACCTGCGACGCACCCGATCGCCTTGTGTGACCCTGATTTCCGGGGCCGGAACGAGGCCGTCATAGCCCCAGATCTCTGTTTCCGGGTAGGTGTCCGGAAGAAGCTGTCGACGTGCAACCTTGGCAATCAGGTCCTCGAACGGGGTCGCGGCAAAAGCCGACTGCGGGATGGCCGCCGCGCAGGCCGCCAGTGTTGCATGGCGCAAGAAATCCCGACGTGTTTGTCTCATTTCGATCCTCGAGAAAGCGGGGGCGTGTTGCCCCCGCGTGGTGTTAGTTCGACGCGGGGTTCTCCGCCTCGACCGTGTCCTTGTTCAGCAGGAAAAGCGCCATCGCTTCGCGATCGGCAGGTGTCAGAAACCGAGTTCCCTCGCGAACCACTTCCGCCATGCTGCCGCCGAAAGCATCGCCCGAAGGGGTGATGCCGGTCTGGAGCGCATAAGCGAGGTTTGAAACCGTCCAGTCATTTTTGACCAGGTCTTTTGGCCGTATCGCGGGGGCCTTGCTGCCACCGGGAAGCTGGGCGTTGCCTGCAAAGGAAGCACCGATATCGCGGCCTCCCGCAAGATTGCGCGGCGTATGGCAGGCTCCGCAATGTGCCGCACCGCGCACCAATTCCCGTCCTCGATTCCATGCGTCGCTTCGCCCTTCAATCGGTTCGGTATCCGGATCGTAGAAGAACGCCGCTCGCCAGAGCTTCAGCCCCCATCGTTGGTCGAATGGGAAGCTGACATCATTTTCTGGTGCAGGCTCGTCCACGGGCGGCACGGTTTGAAACGCCGCCCAGAGGTCAGCGATATCCTGATCAGAAAAATCCGCATAGAAGGTGTACGGGAAAGACGGATAGTACGGCGTTCCATCGGGGCCGATGCCTTGCCGCACGGCTTTTGCGAACTGTTCTGCCGTCCATTCGCCCATGCCATGTTCCGGGTCTGTCGTCAGGTTGGGCGGGTAGAACGTTCCGAACGGGGTTTCGAGCGGCGCCCCTCCGGCAAGTGGTGCGCCGCCCGCTTCAAAATTGGTATGACAGGCAATGCACCCACTGGCGCGCGCCAGATATGCGCCCCGGTCGACATTGCCCTCTATTGCAATCGGAGTCACTGCACTGCCGACAGGCCATGCAATCACGACGCCGAGGCTGGCCGCGCCCAGCACGGCGGCCCCGCTGACGAGTGTCAAGAACCGGCGCATGGTCAGTCTTCTTCCGCCCGGAAGCGTTCATGGCATGCGGAACAGACCTGGGTCGTCATCGCGAATGCTGCGTCGGCGGGCATTTCGGCAATGGCGGCCGCATCCATCATGTCGCCTCGGCCCATCATCGTGCTCCCGCCCATCATGGTTGTATCGCCTCCCATCATTGACCCGCCGCCCATCATCGAGGCGCCATCCATGGAGGTATTGCCGCTCATGCCGCCCAATCCATTGTCGGCTGCGCGTTCCAGGCCCTCAGAGTATTCTTCCAGCTGACTTGCCAATGCCGCGAAGCGCTCCCAGTCGGTCCACACCTCGTCCTTGGCTTCCGAGGGCATGCCCCCTGTGCCCTCTGGGAACAGCTTTGTCATGCTCTCACCGGCGTGCTGCTGGAACAGGCGCGCGGCATCGCGCACTGTTTCTGCGTCATAGGCCGTTTCGCCCCGCATCATCGGGGCCACGGTCTTGACCGCCTTCCCCATTGCAAGCATGGCATCCATGCGCTCTTTCACGATGCCGGTGGCACCGCTATGCGCGAATGCCGTGACCGCAGTACCTGCAATCAACACTGCCGCTACGATAGTCGTCTTTTTCATGTCTTCGATCCTTCTTTGGGTCTGCTTTTCGAGCGATGTGAAATCAGACCCACCGTCGGGGCGGTGGAGGATCGCTGATCGGGCGCAATTCGGTTCGTTGGATCGCGCCGTCTTGCATGACGGCTTTCAGAAAAGAAGGCTCGTACGCCATGTTCGGCTGAAGCAATAACGCTGCCGGGACAGAACAATCGAGGCCTGGATGGCAGTGGCCAGAGGCCTCGGTCGATGGCCCTGCGTCTTCGTGACCATGGTATTCCTGCCCCAACGACGTTTCACCATGATATACCGGCGCCTCTGGCACCCCGAGTACTACAAGGAAAAGGCCGAAAACGGCCGACAGAATCCATCGGTTCGTCTTCGACCAACGCATCAGTTGATCCCGTTGGCCCGCTGCAATTCGCGGACATAGGCGGCCACCATCTTGACGTCTCCTTGGGTCAATCCCTCGATCTTAGGCATATTACCGAAATTCCAGTGATGTGCACGGACGCCGTTTTGAGCTGCCAGAACAAAAGCCATGTCCGAATGGTGGCTCGGTTCGTAGATCTTGTGCACGAGAGGCGGCGCAACACCGTTGCGACCGGCGGCATTTTCGCCGTGACACTCGGAACATTTTGCCTCGAATATGTTCTTCCCAAGCGCCGCCTGCTGCGAGAGTGCGTCAGGCAGCTGGACCTGGACGATCGGATCGCCTTCGGCAATCTCGCTTGTGTCAGGTGGCGTCATGGAGTGGCCAACCGCTAAATCTTCGGCTCCAACGAACTGCCAAACGGCAAAACCCCCGCCGATAACAAAAACGGCACCAATCAGCGCAGTTAATTTGTCCATGCCTGTATCTTCCGCCTTGCCCGTTGGGTCAGATGAGTTTGACTTGAGTGCCGACAGGCGCTCGCTCGTAGACTTCCTCGATCTGTTCGTTGAACAAACCGATGCAGCCGTTTGACGACCGGCGGCCGATCTTGCGCGTGTCCTGTGTCCCGTGAATACGGTAGTACTGCCACGACAGGTACAGTGCGCGAGTACCCAAGGGGTTGTCCGGATCACCCCCCTCGATACGTGCCGGCCATTCCGGATTGCGTTCCCGCATGGAGGGCGTCGGCGCCCAACTGGGGTTTTTGCGTTTTTCCACCACTTCAGTGTAACCGCGTTTGGTGAGTTCGTCGGTCAGCGGAACGGATGTCGGGTAAATCCGCATCTCGCCGTCCGCTGTCCAGTGCTGTAGCGCCATCGTCACGGTGTCTGAGATGATGATCCCTTTGCCGAGCGTGTCGAAATGGTCTTGCCAGTCATGAACTCGGAAAGAAGAAATGTTGCGGCGAATGGTTTCGGCTCGAACCACGCTTGGTGCAACCAAAGCGACAGCCGCATACCCCAACAGGCTTCGTCGATTGATCTTGTTGTTTCGCGATGTCGTCATGACACACTCCTAGCCTACGGTTTGTACATGTCTTTTACGGGAGACCCGGCATCAGGCAACCTGACAAGGCCGCGAGAAGTGTATCCATTTGTATCCTTGACCTTACCCTGCTGGAGGGTCGCAAATGACGCCAGGAACGAGACAAAGAGGGTGTCATGGACGACGAAAATCCCAAGAATAAGCCGATTACAGACAGGCTCATGCATTACGGAATGATGGCGTGTTGCATTGTGATGCTGTTGCCCGTGATCGGTTTTTTTCTCGCTGGCGGAACGCTTGCGGGTATGTGGGGCAATGCATCGGCTTTCGCCCCGCTCCTGTTGTGCGTTGGAGCGCATCTTGTGATGCATAGATTCATGGGGAAATCGTGCCATTCCGACAAGGCAAACGATACTATCGAGGAAGCGCCCGAGCCCATAAGTTCCGTGATTCCTAGCGTCGCCCGCAACAGGCAGTGATGTGCGAGGGAAAGCAAAGGTATTCGTATTGCTGTTGATGGTTACATTACTTGGAGGTTGCGCGGGAAGCCTTGCAGACTGCCTAGATCTGAAGGCTATCGTGTCCACGAAGCAAGCGTCAGACCTTCTGCCGGATGGGTGTCGAACCCTTTCATCTTCTGCGACTGGCGTTGCGCGAATTGTCTGTGCGGACGGTCGTCAGGGTTTTGCCACAGGTGGACTTTGACGCAATTTCCGCCGTCCTGGCGAAATCTGCGGAAAATATGGGAAGGAAGCAGGTATCTTGATCGATTGCCTTTTGATCCTGCGACGGGTTTTGCTTATTCCCTTCGTGCTCCTGGCCGTTGTCTCTGGAAGTGTCGCGGCAGCAACCTCTGCTGAATACCAGAGCGCGCCACTCACCGCGCATCTCATTAGTGTACAGGACGGCGTTCCCGAGAACACACAGACTCTGTCAGCCGGGCTTCACCTTCAACTGAACGAAAACTGGAAGACCTATTGGCGGTCGGCGGGCGAGGTGGGAATACCGCCTTCGGTCGAATGGAGCGGTTCCGAAAACGTCGCAGATGTCGAATTCATGTGGCCCGCCCCGACGCGCTTCACCGCCTTCGGCATCGAAAATTTTGGTTATGCGGGTGAAGTCGTCTTTCCGCTGCGCATAACGCTCAAAGATCCCGGCGCACCTGTGACTCTTTCCGCGCAGGTCAAACTGCTGGTGTGCTCCAATGTCTGTGTCCCGGAAGAGTTTGACCTGTCACTTCGCCTCGGACGGGGCAACGTCATCGACAGCACTTCGGCTGGGCTGATCGGTACGTTTTCCGAGCGCGTCCCCGAAGGGGCCAAGACGAGCGGCGTCAGCGAGGCAAATGCCTTCATCGACGAAGACCTCACGGAGTTGATCGTCAGCCTTCGCGTCGATGAACCACTCCAGTCGCCGGATGTGTTTCCCGAACTGGGTATGGGTGTTGCGCTTGGCAAACCCGATATCCGTTTGGGAGAAGAGGATCGTTTGCTTTGGGCGCGCTTGCCGATCCTCTCGTCGAATACGGATGTGACAGTGGCTCCGTCGATTACCGTCACCGACGGCGAGAACCGGGCCTTCACGATCATCGCGGATCGCGTGGCGCAAGGAATAGCACCACCCTTTGAACTGGCCGCCACGACACCGGACATGATGGAACTGATCTGGATTGCCGCGATCGCGCTGCTGGGCGGATTGATCCTGAATGTGATGCCCTGCGTGCTGCCGGTGCTGTCCATCAAGGTGTCGTCTGTGCTCAAACACACCGATCACGACACAACCCGTGTCCGGTTCGGTTTCGTCGCTGCCAGCGCCGGCATCATGACGTTCATGTGGGGTCTGGCGCTCGTCCTCTGGGCGCTCCAGACGGCAGGCCTCAGCGTCGGGTGGGGTTTGCAGTTTCAAAGCCCGCTGTTTCTTGCGGCGATGATCGCTGTCCTGCTCGTCTTTTCGGCAAATCTGTTCGGAGCGTTCGAGTTCGCCCTTCCACACGGCATGCAGACGCGGCTTGCAGGGGCCGGAGGACGCAACGGGTATTCCGCCGACTTTTTCACTGGCATGTTCGGTGCCGTCATGGCGACGCCTTGTTCGGCACCGTTCCTCGGCACCGCGGTGGCCTTTGCTTTGGCCGGGCGTGGCGTGGACATCCTCATCGTCTTTACGAGCCTCGGGCTCGGCCTCGCCCTGCCCTATCTCGTCATCGCCGCGTTCCCGCGTCTGGTCGCATTCATGCCCAAGCCTGGTCGATGGATGCTGATCATCAAAAGCGTCATGGGGGTTTTGTTGCTTGCAACCGCCGTGTGGCTGTTCTGGGTGCTCGACGGTGTCGCCGGGCTTGCGTCTGTCATCGCGGTCGCGGCGTTGTCCGGTCTCGCCGTTCTGATACTATCTCTCCCGAATGTGCAGTCCCAATTCAGGTGGTCTATTGCCATAGCCAGCCTTGTCCTGGCCATTGCCGCAGGTCCTCTCTTGCAGCAATCAGCACCTGCGCGTTCGACGCCGCAGTTGGCAATGGCTTGGATCGCATTTGATCGTTCGGAAATAGCGAAACGCGTGTCCGCAGGAGAGGTCGTTTTTGTCGATGTGACCGCTGACTGGTGTCTGACTTGCAAAGCGAACAAGACACTTATCATCGATCGGGAGCCAGTCCGGAGCGCGCTTGAAGCGCCTGGGGTCACGGCGATGCAGGCAGATTGGACACGCCCGGACACGCGCATTTCCCGCTACCTTGAGAGTTTCGGCAGATACGGCATCCCCTTCAATGCCGTCTACGGACCATCGGCACCGAACGGCATTGTGCTGTCCGAATTGCTAAAAACCGAGGACGTGATGAACGCCTTGGCGCAAGCCAGTGGTCGGGATGTTTCCGCAAAGGTTGCCGGACAGGAGTGACCTGCTCGACCGGGACACCGAGCAGTAGTCAGCCGCCGAGCCGCTCAAGCGCGGCACGGACCGCCGCACGCCGAGGATCACTGGCGGGCTGCTGCTCCAACAGCGCTTCAGCCTTGCGGTAGGCCTCAACGGCGCGATCGGGCTCCTGAAGGACGGTATAGGCATTTGCCAGCCGCATCCAACCATCCAGATCGTCCGGTTCATCCTCAAGACGCTCGGCCAGCCGCGAGACCATCGATCGGATGAACTCCGCGCGATCCGCGTCATTCATCTCCGACGCCGCCGCGACATCTGCGGCACTCGGGCCTGGTTGCGACGTCGGCCCGCTGGGTAGATTGACGACCGGAAGGTCAGCTGCCGCTGCAATCCGGTTGATCTGCGCTGCATAGGTCTCCATCCAGGGAACGTAAGCCTCTTCCTGATTCAGTCGTGAAACAAGCAGATCGTAGGCCTTACGCGTCTCTTCTTGCTGAAAGTAATACAGAGACTCGAAGTAGGTTGCCGCAGGATTGGATGGGTCAAGGTCCAAAGCGCGATCAATGGCCAATTTCGCCCGTGGAATAACAACGCCGTCATTGGCAACCGCGACAGCCTCTGCCAGCATGGAGAATGTCGCGGAGGTGGCATCCTCCCGTTCGGCAACGACTTCGAAGGCTTCGACGGCATCGGCTGCTCTGCCCATGCGCTGATAGGTCTGGCCCAACAGCATCCACCCTTCGCTAGGGCCGCCGGTCGGATCGGATACAAGCCTTTCGCGAAGTTGTATTGCCAGCGCCGTCACTTCATCAGTCTGTGCCCGCTCCTCTGCACGGGCAGCGAAGGCCATTGAAGGAACCTCCGGCGATCCCATCGTCAGATAGTAGCCCGCGGCAATAACCGGCGCGAGGACCGCCGCGACAACGAGAGTGACTCTGCCACCATTACGGGATGATCCGGCTTTTTCTTCCGAATTGCGGGTCGTCGCGAGGATCCGTTTCTTGATCTCGAGTCTGGCCGCTTGAGCTTCCTGTTCAGAAATCAAACCGCGGTCCATGTCTCGTTGGATTTCCCGCATCTGATCGGCGAGGATCGCCGGTACCGCATCCCCTCTGGTGAGAGTGTTCGATTTGGACAGCAGCAGCGGGTAGAGGACAATTCCGATTGCGACCAGCGTCAAAAGAACGAAAATACCCCAGATCATGACGCATCCCTCGCTTCGTTTTGCCTGAGAATTTCGGACACGGTGTTCTCATCCTCCGAGCCCAAGTCTTCAAATGCCTCTTGCTTTCGCCGACTCATCAGTAGCCCGCCACCAACGAAAACCCCGATCAGAACGAAAGCGATCGGAGCG
The DNA here is from genome assembly GCF_052825245.1 of Sagittula sp. Taxonomy (NCBI): domain Bacteria; kingdom Pseudomonadati; phylum Pseudomonadota; class Alphaproteobacteria; order Rhodobacterales; family Roseobacteraceae; genus Sagittula; species Sagittula sp. The sequence goes on along the minus strand of NZ_JBRBWD010000031.1, from coordinate 17,672 downwards.
AACCAAAGCGCGTAGGTCGCAGGCTCCAGAGGCGGTTTCAGCAGCACGTAATCCCCGTACCGCGCCCGTATGTATTCGATCACCTCCGCGTCGCTGTCTCCAACGACCAGGCGCTCGCGTACGAGCAGACGCAAGTCCCGCGCCACACCCGCGTTCGAACTGTCGATGTCCTGGTTCTGACAGACGACGCATCGTAGATCCTTGGAAATCTCCCGCGCACGCTGTTCCAATACCGGGTCGGTCAGCATTTCGTCTGGTTCGACCGCATTGGCGGCAAAGGGAAAGAGCCCGATGCAAAACGCGAAAATCAACTGTCTCATGATGCTGCTCCCTTTGGCAGTGCGCCTGCCTGCTTCAGGGCTTGCGTGAACCGTTCGACGGCGTCCGGACCCACGACCGGCCCGACATAGCGAAACAGAACAGTACCATCGCCATCGACGATGAAGGTTTCCGGCACGCCTGAAAGGCCCCATTCGATCCCTGTCCGGCCTGAAAGGTCGGACCCGATCCGTTCGTAGGGATTGCCGAGGTCATTGAGCCACTTCACGGCATCTTCTGGTTTGTCTTTGTAGTTGATGCCGAACAACCGCATGCCCTCGCGTTCGACAAAGCGTGTCAACACGGCATGTTCCGCGCGGCAGGGCACGCACCAGGACGCAAAGACATTGACCACGACCGGTCGTTCGTTGCCTAGAAGATCGCTTCGGGCCAGGCCGGGTGTCTCCAACCCCGGCACGGGATCGAGGTCGAACGCCGGGGCCGGTTGCGAGATCAGGACGGAAGGGATCTCGTTGGGATCCCGGTCGGGATTGAGCCCCCAGAGAAAAAAACCCCCGAATATGACCGCCGCAATAAACGGCAGCCCGGCAATGAGACGTTTCATCTTCTCTCCTACTCGGCAGGAACAGCATCGCTGGCTGGCTGTTTGGCGCGGCGCGGCGCCCCGACCCTCAAACGGCGATCCGACAAGGACAAACAGCCACCGATCACCAGCAGGATCGAGCCGATCCAGATCAGGTTGACGAGCGGTTCATAGAGGATCCGAAGGGTCCATGCTCCGGCGTTGTTCACTTGATCGGAGGCTGGCGTTGCAATCGACGTATAGAGATCACCCGCCAATGTAGAGCGGATGGCCGACTCCGTCGTCTGGCTTTCCGCGACCGGGTAATACCGGCGTTCTGGGAAAAGCGTCGTGACCAGCTCGCCATCCCGACGGACCACAAGGGTGCCGCGATCCGCGATGTAGTTCGGCCCTTGAACCTGTGTGGCCCCTTCGAAGGTGATGTCGAACCCCGCGATCGTGACTTCGGTCCCGGGGGCGGCAAAGACGATCTCCTCACTCTTCCATCCGGTCGAGCCGATCATCCCCATCATCAACACAGCGACGCCGGCATGGGCGAGTGTCATACCGTGAGAGGCGCGTGGCAGATTGCGCGCGCGTCTCGCGCTCTCTGCAAGGGGAACCTCGAACAGGCGGATGCGTAGCGCCCATTCCCGTAGGGTTGCAAAAAGCAGCCACGCTGCGCCAAGGATGGCAAGATAGGCCATGATCGGCCCACCGTTCAGAAGATACCATGCGGCCAAAACTGCGATGAACGCCAGAACGACCACGAACCGAATGCGATCGAGCAACCCGGCGATATCAGCCCGCTTCCACGACAGGAATGGACCAAGACCCATGAACACGACCAGCGCCAGCATCATCGGAATGAAAGCCGCATTGAAGAAAGGTGGACCCACCGAGATCTTGTCCCCCGTGATAGCCTCGAGGATCAGCGGATAAAGCGTCCCGAACAGGACCGTTCCCGTAGCGGCGGCCAGAATGAGGTTGTTCACGAGCAGCCCGGCCTCGCGGCTGATCGGGCGAAACAGACCACCCGGCTCCATTTCGGGCGCCCGCCAGGCGTAGAGCGCCAGCGACCCACCGATGGACACGGCCAGCAGACCCAGAATGTAAAGCCCGCGCTCTGGATCGACGGCGAAGGCATGCACGGATGTAAGCAGGCCTGACCGGACGATGAACGTCCCGAGCAGCGAAAGCGAGAAAGTCAGGATGGCAAGTAGGATGGTCCAGCTTTTGAACGCGTCGCGCTTTTCGGTGACGATGGCGGAATGCAGCAGCGCCGTGCCCAGAAGCCAGGGCATGAAGCTCACGTTCTCGACCGGGTCCCAGAACCACCAGCCGCCCCAGCCCAGTTCATAATAGGCCCACCACGATCCAAGAGCGATACCTGCCGTAAGGCTGACCCACGCGGCCAATGTCCACGGGCGGACCCATCTGGCCCAGGCCGGATCGACGCGCCCTTCCAGAAGAGCCGCAACGGCAAAGGAAAACACGATGGAGAAGCCGACATACCCGAAATACAAGAGCGGCGGGTGCATGGCGAGACCCATGTCCTGAAGCAACGGGTTGAGGTCATTGCCGTCGAGCGGCGGCGGAAACACCCGCTCGAAGGGGTTCGACGTCAGCAGCAGGAAGGACAGGAAGCCGACGCTGATCCACGCCTGCACCGACAAGGTGCGCGCCTTGGTCTCGGCGGGGATGTTCGATCCGAACCAGGCGACGCCCGCGCCGAACACCGCGAGTATCAGGATCCAGAGCAGCAGCGAACCCTCATGGCTGCCCCAGGTCCCGGCCACCTTGTAGAGCATTGGCTTGAGCGAATGGGAGTTCTCGACGACGTTCCTGACGGTAAAATCGCTGACGATGAAAGCCTGCATCAGCGCTGCGAAGGCGATGGCCACAAACAGCACTTGTCCTATTGCCGTCGCCTGGGCGGATTTCATCCAGACGGCATTTCTACGCGACGCACCTGCAATCGGTAGAACACTCTGAACAAGCGCAAGCGCCAGTGCGAGGGCCAGTGCGAAGTGACCAATTTCCGGGACCATGGCGTTCTTTCCTATTCAGCGTCGGTGGGCGTCGCGTCGGACGGCTTTGGCGTCCGCGGCGGGGTCTATTCGTCGAGCGTTGCTTTGCGGCGACGGAACTCTTCTTCGTCGATTTCCCCATTTGCAAAGCGGCGCCTGAGCGCTTCCTGCGCGTCCGAGTCCGGGGGACGGGTGCCATTGTCCCGCAGCCTGAACACCAGAAACACCACCAATGCGATCAGCGCACCCCAGAAGGCGAGCATCATGAAGCCGCCCATAAAGCCATAGCCACTGCCCCACATGTGCCCCGTCCAGGAGCCTGGTCCATCAGCCTGCGCCATGCTGGCGGGCAAGCTGGCCAGCAACGGCAGGATCAACGCGTTCAGTTTCATCTGTTTCTCCTTCGATCAGTTCGGTTTCATCCAACGGGATGGTGACAACAGCGCGCAAACCCGCGCTGTTCTGATTGACCAGCTGGATATCGCCGCCATGGGATTGGACGATTGTCCTCGCGATTGAGAGCCCAAGCCCATAACCGCCCGTTTCCAGAGACCTCGATTGCTCGAGGCGATAGAACGGATCGAAGACCTTTTCCAACTGGTCGACGGGAATGCCGGGCCCATTGTCATCGATGTTGAGTACGAGGTTCGAACCGTGGGTCGCCCAGCTGACTTTTGCGGCACCACCGTAGCGAACGGCGTTCTCAAGCAAGTTCCTCAGTGCCCTTCGGAACGCGTTGGGTCGAAGCCGCACGGCAACATCATCACTCGGGGCAAAGGTGCAGTGTGCCGCCATATCGCTGCACAAGCTGTCCAGAAAATTGCGCAGATCGACCACTTCGGCACCTTCGGATCCGGTAAGGCCGCGTGCAAAGGTGAGCGTCGCTTCGACCATACTCTGCATCTCTTCGACCGATGCGATGAGGCTGTCCCGCGTCTCTTCTTCGTCAACCAGCTCCGCGCGGACACGCATGGCAGTCAACGGCGAGCGTAAATCGTGGCCAAGGGCTGCGAGCATACGTGTACGATCACTGACAAACCGGGTCAGCCGTCGTTGCATGCGGTTGAATGCGACGGTCAGATCTCTGACCTCGGTCGGCCCTGTGACCGCCAATTCGCCCACATCTTCGCCCCGGCCAAGATGGTCCGCGGCCTTCGACAGGTGCCGCAAAGGACGCGTCAGGCGCTTCATTACAAACCAGAAGATCGCCACCAGAAGCAGTCCGGCGGAAATCCCGAAGGTCAGCATCGAATAGAAAGGCCATTGGATCGGCGGTCGCTCGAACCGCGTTCCGACATTCAGCCAACGCGCTCCCTTGATGGCGATGGACAGGTTCATTTCAACCGCTGTCAACTCTCCGCGCATCATCGCGAGATGCATTTCTGTCATCTCGTCCGAGAGATTGGGAAGAGGCCGCAACTCGCCCTCGACCTCGTGCAATTCAACGCGAATATCCCGGCTGTAGCTGTCATCCATCAGGGCGCGTATGCGCGCTTCCACGATGCCGCCGTCCGAATGACCGGTGTGATCCACGATCGGAGCGTCCGACAGATCGAACCGGATCAGAGGCGAATTTGCCGCGCGAAGGATCGAGTCCTGCAGATCCAGCGGGGCCTCTTCGATCAACCGCGCGACATTCGCTGCGCGACCCGCGGCCTCGAATCCTAAAGCTGCACGGATCGCAAGGCTGCGCTCGTCGGCGAACAGGAACAGGCTGATCACCTGGGCCACGACAAGTGCCGCGACCACAAGCAGGATCAATTGGCCGCTCAGAGATCTCATCGCACGGCGCATCACGGCGCATCCTCGACATCGGCAGCCAGACAGTATCCGCCGTTCCGCACCGTTTTGATGACACTGGGCCTAAGTACATCCGGCTCGATTTTGCGGCGGAGACGGCTGATCTGATTGTCGATGGTGCGATCCATCGGGCCTGCCGTCCGACCAGCGGTCAGGTCAAGCAACTGGTCACGGCTGAGCACCATCCTCGCGCGTTCCAGCAGGACCGCCAGCAATTTGAACTCGGAGGTCGTCAATGGGGTCTCGGTGGTGGACTCGTCAATCAGCACCTGCCGGTCGGTATCCAGTATCCAGTGCGCAAAAGAGACTTTCCTCCCAGCGAGGCTTCCGGCCACAGGTTCGTCGCGGTTGCTTCTCCGAAGAACCGACTTGATGCGGGCGAGCAGTTCTCGTGGATTGAACGGCTTGGCGAGATAATCGTCCGCACCGATTTCCAGACCCACGATCCGATCCGTTTCCTCACCAAGCGCCGTCAGCATGATGATCGGAAGATCACCCTCTGGCGCAAGTCTGCGGCAAACCGACAAACCGTCCTCGCCCGGCATCATGACATCGAGCACGAGGAGGTCGAAGTGACCAGTGGCCAGCTTGGCATCCATCTCCACGGCATCCCTGGCGACGGTCGTGCGCATTCCGTTCTTCTCCAGGAAGCGCGCGACGCTTTCGCGTATCTGAGCGTGGTCGTCCACGATAAGGATATGAGGTGGCGGTCCCATGGCGTCCTTCCTAGATCATCGTTGCATTCTGTTTCATGGGCAGAATTGTAGCCGTTTGTATCAGGTCAGTCCCTTGCTACAGATGGATACAAATCTGTGCCTGCACCGTGTCGTGCTCCCGGGTAGCGTCGCGCGTATGTTATGTGACCTTTGGGATCGCAACCGATCAAAGGATGAGGTTTTCGAATATGGCTCTTGATTTGAACCGGCGCCGTTTCGTTCTGGGTGCTCATATGACGGTGCTGACCGTCGCGGCGTCACCGCTGTTGGCGCAGAGCCGATCTGTCTGGTCGGCAGAGAATGCCTTTGACGCGCTTCTATCGGATACGGCGCGGATCATCGATGTCAGAACGCACAAAGAGTGGCAAGAAACCGGCGTAGGTGCTGGTGTATGGCCGATAAGCATGCACGCGTCCGGTTTTCCGGACCGATTGTTCAGGGCCAAGGAACTGAGCGGTGATCGCACTGTTGGACTGATCTGCGCCACTGGCGGACGCTCCGCATCGCTGCTTCGAGCGTTGAGACAAGCTGGTTATTCGGGCTACGCCGATATCTCGGAAGGGATGTTGGGATCAGGCGAAGGGCCTGGCTGGATCGCATCGAACTTGCCGACCGTTCCGGTGGATGTCGCCCTGAACGGGTTGCCCCCCGCGTTGGCCTGACCAGTGAAGAATCAATTGGTCCCGTTGTGCTAAAAGCCTGATGTATGGTCAAATTGACCTGTTTGAACAGGAAGACGGGTTTGGGTGTATGACCGAGTTGATGGCTATGTTTGTCGGAATATGCGCGGCGATCGTGATGGGAATTGTCCATCATTATGCGTTGTCGGGCATTCTGAAGTTTTCCCCGCAGCGGTCGGATGGCTCCGGCTTTCGGATCATCCTGACGTTTTCCACGTTGCTGTTGCTGCATGTCTTGGAACTTGTGACGCTCGCCGTGTTCAACACGATGGTGGTGGCAAGCGTTCTGCCGCAATCGTTCAGCAACAGCCCTCCGATGTTTCAGGATGTTCTCTATGTTACGGGCATCTCGTTCTCGACCCTTGGCTATTCGTCCATAGAGGTGGTCGGACCCTTTCGACTATTGCTGATGCTGCAATCGCTTTTGGGCTTCATGTTGCTGACCTGGTCAGCGACGTTTCTTTACTCAGCCTGCCAGCAAGTCTGGCAGAAGGCGAAAGATGACTGAAAATCGCCACGCGCGTCGGACATGAGCTTGGCGTCAGCGTCAAATACGTCCTGATATCGGTCCTTTGACCTCACCGTGGAACGGTTGAGTGAGCGCTGCGTTGCGCGCGTGGATGAATAGCCCTTGACCTTCCAGTTGCTGGAATCCCTAGGTACAAAGCCATGGCACAGATTTTCGAAAAGACAGGCGATCACGTATCGCACCATCGACACGGGGATATCTTGAAATCTCCCGTATGGGTTGGCGTGTTGCTTGTCGTTCTCACATTGCCGGCTCACCTTTTTTTGGATGAGCAAAGCTCGATAGCTCTTGCTTCGATCACGCTTGCTTTGATTGGCGGTGCCTATATCGGCTTTGGCGCTGCGGACGGCAGAGCGCGCGTGTTCTGGGCAGAGCTCGCGGTCGCCCTTTTGTTCGGCTTAGCAGCGTTCCTGGGGCTGATATGGCAGTGGGCCTTCCTCCCCTTGGGCTTGGCCCTTCACGCCCTTTGGGACATGTCACACCACAATTCTTATCGTCTCGCCCGGATTCCGAACTGGTATATTCCATTCTGCGTGGCCTTTGACCTTTTGGCAGCGACGTTCTTCGTTCTGCTCTATGCCGTGTTTTGATCCATGATGATGCGCATCCTTTTTATGGCGGTGTTCCTGATGGGAGTCGTCGCATTGGCCTTCCCGGACGTCCTTGGCGTTGACATTCGCCTGCCGGATCGCGCGGAAATTGACCGCTGGATCGAGGCGGCAGGTCTTGCCGGACCAATTGTCATCGTGGCGCTCATGACAATCGCTATTGTCGCAAGCCCCCTGCCCTCGGCGCCAATCGCACTCGCCGCCGGAGCGGCTTATGGACACACGTACGGGACGCTCTTCGTCGTTCTAGGTGCGGAACTCGGTGCGCTTGCCGCCTTTGGTCTGGCCCGCGGCTTGGGTCGTCCCTTCGTTGAGCGTCATCTCGGTCAGAAGATTAACGCAGGCCTGTTCGGGTCCCAGAACACTCTGACCTTCCTGGTCTTCGGCAGTCGCCTGCTGCCGTTTCTGTCCTTCGATATGATCAGTTACGCCGCAGGTCTGAGCAAGCTGCATCTTTGGAGGTTCGCGCTGGCCACGATGGCCGGGATTATTCCAGCGAGTTTCTTGCTCGCTCACATGGGCAGCCAGGCGATGAACGGCGATGCCCGCACTGCCACATGGACCGCACTTGCGCTGGGTGGCTTTACCGGCCTGTCGGTTCTCTTCGCCGCGACGCGAAAGACCGGTACGAAACGGAAGGAGAGCTGATATGGCCAGTCATTCCCACGCCGGGCATATGCCGAGTTCCGGCAAGGCCCTTGTGATTTCGGCCTGGCTCACCGGCGTCTACTTCGTGATTGAACTGGCCGTCGGGCTCTGGACTGGCTCGATTGCCGTCCTGTCGGATGCGTTTCACACCCTGTCGGCGGTTGGCGGCGTTCTGGTGGCCATCATCGCGCAGCGCATTGCGCGCCGCCCGGCGGATTCGGCGCGGAGTTTCGGCTGGTACCGCGCCGAGATCATCGGGGCACTGGTGAATGGCGGCTTTCTTCTCGGTATGGCGCTTCTGGTGATCTGGATGGGCGCGATGCGGCTCGGGAATCCGATTCACCTGGTGTCGCGTTGCCCTTTAATCGGCTCTGCCTCAATCTGTGTGGTGGAACGGTAGCATTCTCGCCCGCAACAATTCTGGACCGGCTCGGCCGTACATGGCGCGTTTGAGGGTCTTCAGGCGATTGATCTGACCTTCTGCTTGGCCGTTGCTCCAGGGCATCTCGATGGCGTTTTTGACGGCTTCGTAGTCCCGGTTCACTGTGCGGGCAAAGCGCACGATGGGCGCCAGGTCGGTTTCGATCGCGTCGTCGATCCATGCAGGGAGCGGGTCTGCCACGCGGCCGCGCAGGATACCATTGAACCGCATGGCGAGGCTGCGCATCGATACGAAGGCGGGAGAGCGGGTCTTGAGCGCATCGACTTTACGCGCCTGATCCGAGGTGAGCTTGCCGCGCGGTTTGATGCACAGCGCGGCCGCGATGACCGGGGAGATCGCGTGCCCCGTTTCCGGGTCCCGAACCGGCTCCAGGATCTTGTGTTCTACCTTGGGATCGCTCGCTTGCTGTTCGGCTCTGCGCCAACCCGCCAGCAGCCGCTGCAAATGCGACTGGCTCCCCTCGTAACCACGCTCTTGGATCAGACTGAAAAGGGCGCTGCCAGTTCGAATGCCCTCCTTCCAGCTTTGGCTCAGGAACTCTTCAAAATACCATGGCGAACTCGGCTTCAAAGCGGCCCGCCTGCGGTCCGGTGGTGTTTCGAACTGCAGCCATTTCGCGATGCTGCGACGCGGAAACCCTGTTCGCCGCCCGATCTCGCTGCAGGAAAGTCCCTGATTTCGGAGCGCATGGATGGTGGTGAAAATCTCTTCCCGGGACGTCCTGTGCGCAAGGCGGGACTTCAGAAGGCTTCCGGCTGCGGTGATGTTGTCGGCGTCGGACAGCAGCGCCCTGCCGGTGGCACGGCCGTGAAGGTTCATCTGTTCCTCAATGGCCTGCCGCAGGTTTTGCACGATATGGAACCGGTCGGCGACCTGCTTTGCCTGCGGTGCCCCTTGCCGGGCAGCCTTGGCGTAGAGACCGCACCGATCTCTGCTGATCACTTCCACCTCGGGGTGTCGCTTTAGTCAGTTGGTGCAGGTGACGACATCTCGATCCTCGAGGATGTCGATGACCACGCGACGCTCCAGATCCACGATGATCGTGCCGTAGGTTTGCGATTTCCGCCAGCTCCAATCGTCGATCCCGATGATTGTCGGCGCCTCGGTGGTGCCTTGAGCACACCTTTTCAGCTGCCTGAGCACCGTGTCATCGCTGACCCCAAGGCCCAAACGATGCAACAACCGCTCCGCAGGCCGTCCGCCTGTCGCATGCCCAAGATGGCCGACAATCTCCCCTACACGCGAAGTACGACGTGCAAATGGACGCGCAATCGAGCTGATCTGGTCCGAGAAAGTCCGGCGCGGGCAAGCAGGCGCCAAACATCGCCAACGGCAAACTGCGAGATCAACCGTTACCGCGTCTCCATGCGCGGGATAATCCTGCAGCCACCGACGCCGCCAGCCATGACGTCGGCGTGAATGCAATCCACAGTCTGGGCAAATGCCGTTGGGTGCCAAGACGCCAGATAGTTCGCCCTGAACAACTCCCAAGCACCTGACTTTGCTTGCTGATCTGATGAAATTGATGGCGTGGAATCGCAGGCTTTCGTAAGCTGCGTCTTGAAACCTTGCGATTTCCGGAGCCGTGATGAAGCCTCGTCCCCGCGCTGAAGAGCAGGACGACCTCCTGCGTCCCCGCCTGACCGACATGATCGATCTGCGCCACGAACTGGCGAAACTGGCGGAGCTGATCGACTGGGAGTTCTTCGAGCGGGAGTGGGCCGGGTTTTTCCCCTCCTCCGTGGGAAGGCCAGCAACGCCGCCGCGGCTCATCGCAGGGCTTCTCTATCTCCAGCACGCCTTCGACCTGTCGGACGAGGCTGTCGTCGCCCGCTGGGTAGAGAACCCGTATTACCAGCACTTCTGCGGCGAGATCTTTTTCCAGCACCGCCCGCCGATCGACCCGTCCTCACTCACCCGCTGGCGCAAGCGCATCGGTGAAGAGGGCGTCGAATGGCTGCTGACCAAGACCATCGAGGCTGGCCGCGCCTCAGGAACGGTTGAGGAGAAGAGCTTGGAGCGGGTGTCGGTCGACACGACGGTCATGGAGAAGAACATTGCGCATCCGACCGACGCCCGGCTCTACGAGACGGCGCGGCAGAAGCTGGTGGCGCTGTCTGCCGAGGCCGGCATCGAGCTTCGCCAGAGCTACGCGCGCCTGGCGCCGCGCCTGGCGATCAAGGTCGGACGTTATGCCCACGCTCGCCAGTTCAAGCGGATGCGCAAGGCGCTGCGGACGCTGAAAGGCTACACGGGCCGCGTCATGCGTGACCTGCGCCGCCAGCTCGACAGCGTGCCGGCAGGCCCGCTACGGGAGCGTATTCTCGACATGCTGGTTCTGACTTCGCGGCTGCTGCGCCAGCAGCCGAAGGACAAGGGCAAGATCTTCAGCCTGCACGAGCCGGAGGTAGACTGCATCTCCAAGGGCAAGGCGAGGGTGCGCTACGAGTTCGGGACCAAGGTCACTGTCGCCGCCACCATCGACGAGGGCTTCATCGTCGGCATGCGGGCGCTGCCCGGCAACCCCTATGACGGCCACACCCTCGCCGAGGCCCTCGAGCAAGTCGAGGTGTTGACCGACCACCGCCCGGCTCTCGCGCTCGTCGACCGCGGCTACCGCGGGCACGGCGTCGAGACGACGCGGGTGCTGATCAGCGGCACTCGGAAAGGGATGACGCCAACACTGACCAAGCTCCTGCGTCGCCGCAGCGCCATCGAGCCGGAGATCGGCCACATGAAAACCGACGGGCGGCTGACGCGCTGTCCGCTCATGGGCACCACCGGCGACGCGCTCTTCGCCGTCCTCTGCGCCTGCGGCCACAACATCCGTAAGATCCTCGCCCACCTCAGGGCGCTTTTGGCGCTCTTAATCCGCACCATTCTCAGCGCGTTCGCAGCGGGACACCCTCACGGAAACCGAGCTGTCGCCGTCTGAGCGAATTGTTCAGGGCGGACCAGATACAATCCACCCGCCGGATTCACTTCGTTCAACGCTTTGAACTGCAACATCGCTGCCCGGCGACCAGTGCTTCTTCGAACTCACAACTATCCCTCCTGAATTTTCCAGTTTCAGGATAGTTGCGCCACACAAAGTGAGGCAGAGCCCAATTAAGGGCTACGCGACGCGATCAACGCACCGGGAAGTGTCGACAGAAGATCGGTCCTTTCCTTCAGCACCATGGCATTACCCCGCGCAGCAGCTGAGTTTGGCCACATCCTTGTCGAAAGTCTGGGCCGCAAGTTTCAGCCCTTCAACCGTGGTCAGATATGGGAAAATCGTTTCGCCGAGGGCCTTGGAGGTCATGCCGAACTTGAGCGCCATTGCCAGCGTCTGGATCGTGTCCGAGCCTTCGGGCGCCACGATCTGGCCGCCCAGCAGGCGGTCGGTCTTGGCGTCGGCCACCAGCTTGATCACGCCGCGGGTGTTGCGGGCCGCGGCGGCGCGCGGGACGTTGTCGAGCGTGATCACGCTGATCTTGACCTCGTGCCCCGCCGCCTTGGCCCCAGCCTCTGAAACGCCGACACCGGCCACTTGCGGGTCGGTGAACACGACCCATGGCATCGCCGCATTCTCATAGCGCATTGGCTCCAGTCCAAGGGCATTGTTGATTGCCACCTTGGCACCGTAGGCGGCCATGTAGACGAACTGGTCACGGTCGGTGACATCGCCCGCCGCCCAGACGCCGGCCCGCGTCGTGGCCATGTCAGGACCGACCTTGATCGAGCCGCGCGCGTCGGTCTCTATCCCGAGGTCTTCCAACCCGAGGTTCTCGGAATTGGCCACCCGTCCGGTGGTCACAACCAGCCGTTCGGCGGACAAAACCTCGGTCTTTCCATCGCGTTCGACAGTCAGAATGACGCCGCCCGCAGCTTTCGCGGCCGAGACGTAAGCAAGACCGGTCTCGACCGCGATGCCTTCGGTCTTCAGCGCTTGCGTCAGCGCCTGGGCCACCTCCGGCTCGGCGCCGGGCAGAAGGCGCGAGCGGGTCACAAGCGTGACTTTCACCCCCAGCCTTGAGGCCATCTGCGCCAACTCGCAGCCGATATAGCCGCCGCCCAGCACAATGATGCTTTCGGGCCGGTCGGGCAGGGTCAGCAGACCGGTGGAATCGAGGGTCTCCACGGTGTCGATGCCTTTGATGGCAGGTTGATGGGGGCGCGAGCCGGTGGCGATCAGGATGCGCGGGGCGGATATCACCCGCCCGCCGACAGCGACGCCACCCTCGACCAATCGCGCCGGGCCGTCCTCGATATAGGTGACGTTCTCATAGGCGGGCAGCAGGTCGATATATTTCTTGTGCCGCATCTCCGCGACCAGATCGGTCGTGCCTTTCACAACGGCTGGCCAATCCACCGCATGTTCGCAGGACGCAATGCCCGGGAACCGGGCAGCGGACGCGCCACCATGGGCCGCCTCTGCGGCGCGGATCATCGCCTTGGACGGAACGCAGCCGACGTTCACGCAGGTGCCGCCGATGGTGCCGTGCCCGACAAGCGCCACCCGCTTTCCGGCTTCAGCTGCAGTGATCGAAGCCGAGAACCCGGCAGAGCCCGCACCGACGACGATCAGGTCATAACTGTCGGCGCCGACATCCTTCGAAGAGCAGCAATCATGTTCCTTGACGGTTTGATCCATTTTCATTTCCTTTACTTGAACCGGGCGCCACCATCTTGGCGGCGGTCAAATTTCAATTCACACCATCGACCCGATGTCGGAGGCGTAACTGGGATAAGCGAAAATCATCGCCTTGATCTGATTTGCGGTCTGCCCGGCACCCATGGCCATGGCGAAAAGATTGATCTGCTCCTCGGCTCCTGGTCCGATCAGGTGCGCGCCGAGTATTTGCCCGCTGCCCCGTTCGACAAGAACCTTGAATCCGGTGTGTTTCGCGCCGACGCGCAGCGACGAATACCAGCCCTCCGTCTTCTCGAAATGCACATCGAACTTCAGCCCCTGCTCCCTGGCCGCCGCTTCCGACAAGCCCACGGTAGCAACCATGGGCAGGGTGAAGACCACTGACGGGATCGGCGGATACTTGATCTCCCGCGCGTCCTTGCCGCCCAGAATGTTCTTCCCCGCGATGCGTCCCTCTGCCGCCGAGACCGGGGTCAGATTCAACCCGCTATCAGCGCAGTCGCCGGCCGCGAAAATGGCCGGGTTGGTGGCGCGCATCGCGTCGCTCACCTTGATGCCACGGCGTGAGTATTCGACTCCAGCGGCCTCGAGGTTCAGCCCGTCTATGTTGGGCACGCGGCCGGTGCCATGCACCACCAGATCGCAAGTGATCGTTTCGGTGCCGTCGTGACGTTCCACGGTGACCACGACTTCGTCGCCCTGTTTCTCGATCTTCGCCACCTTCGCTTTGGTGCGCAGATCGACGCCCAGCTCTGCGGTCGCCTCGACCAGCATCGCGACCAGATCGGGATCAAAGTTGCCCAGGGGGCGGTCCATCATCTCCAGCACGGTCACCTCGCGCGCGCCCGCGCGCTTGGCCACATGGGCGAATTCCATCGCGATGAACCCGCCGCCGACAAAGGCGATGCGGTCGGGACGCTCGGGCAGTTCCAGGAAATCGGTCGAGGTGGCGAGATACTCCTCGCCCGGGATGTTCAGCGTCATCGGTCGGGCACCGGTGGCGATGTGGAAATGCTTCGCCCTCAGGGTCTCGCCGTTCAACTCGATCGCATCGGGGCCGGTAAACCGTACCTCTCCGTGCAAGACGTCGATCCCGGCCTTTTCCAGCCCGGCCTCGATGCGCGGTGGCATCGCGTCGGTGAAGCTGCGCTTGAAGGCGATCATGTCGGACCAGTTGACCGAAGGCTGCGCCTCCAGCCCCTTGCCCTTCATGTTTTCCGCCCACTCGACGCCCTCGGTGACGGCGATCAGCATCTTCTTGGGATCGCAACCGCGCAGGGCGCAGGTGCCGCCATGGGGCTCGCTGTCGATGCTGGCGACGCTCCAGCCGGCATTCGCCGCCATCCGGGCGACGCCATTGCCACCGGTTCCACCGCCGATCACGATAAGGTCGTAGCTCTTCGTCATAAGGTTTTTCTCTTCAATGCTTTGTCTGAGGCGCTATTTGGATGGATGTCAGCCCAGTTTCCCTCAGGACGCCGAGCCGCGCGCGTTCTTGCGCCAGAGCGCGTAAATGGTCAGCAGGATAAAGATGCCCAGTGCCGGAAACAGCACGAGGTCGAGATATCCGACGACGGCGGCCAGGCCGACCGCGCCGAAGAGGATCACCAAAATGGGCGTAAAGCAGCAGAGCGCCACAATGATGGTGCCGATGATGCCCACTTTCAAAAGGCCGTTCGAAGATGTGTCGTCTGAAGGCATCGTAATTTGTTTCCTCATGTCTGGTGCATCAATTGCGTGGTGCCACCGGATCCGGGATCGACCCGAACAGCCCAAAGACCTGTGCCGGTGCGTTGCTCTACTCGGCCGCGAAATCGGCCGGGCGGTGGATACTCTCACCGGCGGCCCGGGTTTTGGTGCAAGTCTCATCCGGTGCGCCATCGACACCTGCTGATCCCCTGCGCCTGATCTCGCGAACAACCAGCGCCGCGCCAATTGCCGCGACGACAGCGGCTATTCCGCCGAGCCCCATCAACCACCCGCCAATCCCGCCGAGAATGGTGGCTAGGATGACGCCACCGCCGCCGCAGCAGATCACCATGATCGGCGCGGCAATGATGAAGGCCAGAAGCCCGCCCAAATGTTTGTCATCCATGGCCATACCCGTCCTTCCGTGCTCAGGACTCCCCCGCCTGGAGCACCTCGGCCGGATAGCCATTGGCCAGAACCGCCTCGATGATCATGTCTGGGTTGGCCGCCTGATCGTCGAAGGCCACGACGTAAGTGCCCGTGCCAAACTCCTCGCCTTCCTGGAAGTCGACGATTTCGACCGTGGGCACGCCGCGCATCGCCGCCGCGACGGTGAACGAGCAGGTCGGGCATGTCAGTTCGGCGACACCGACATTGATGCGCTGTTCTTCGGCACTGGCGGGCATTGCGGCCAGAATGCCGAGAGTTGCGAGTGCGAGAGAGAGATGTTTCATCGGTTACGCCTTTCAGTAGGACAGGATGTAGGGGGTCAGGTAGGGGAAGATCATCGCCACGGCGACGATCCCGCTGGCAATCCAGAGAATGGACCGCATGAGTGTTCGGTTCATCGGTCGCGCGCAGGTGCCATCAACGCAGGCTTCGGCCGGGATCGGGCTATACGCCTTGTAAAAGCCGTATCCGATGAAAGCGGCACTCAGTGCGAAGGTGATCCACTTATATTGATAGAACGCGCCCAACTGGGCGATGAACACGCCGGTGACGCCGAAGCTCACCAGCACCAGCGGCAGGATGCAACAGGAGGTCATGGCCAGCGCGCCGAGTACGCCGAGCCCGGTTGTCGCCCATGCCTTTTTGTCAGCTGCCGGGGTTTCGCCCATTGCCGACTGGCGGCCGGCGGATGTGGTTTCAGTCATGGTTCGAATCATCCTTGCCTCAGTGATGATCTCAATCTAGGGTCTGTAGCTGGTACAGGCTCAAGGGGGTTTGGTGTGAATAATCATCACAGATCGGTGAAGGTCCTCAGGCGCGGAGATCTGGCCAAGCTGACCGGCTGCAATCTCGAAACTATTCGCTACTACGAGAACATCGGCGTCATGCCCGAGCCGCCGCGCTCCAGCAAAAATTATCGCGTCTACGATGACAGACATGTCGCGCGTCTGCGCTTCATCATGCGCGCGCGCGAGTTGGGGTTCACGCTCGACGAGGTTCGCGATCTGCTCGCATTGGTCGATGGCGGGGCCCAGACCTGCGGCGAGGTGCAGGGTCTGGCAAATGCGCATCTCGCTTCAGTCCGCGCCAAGATCGCGGATCTCAAGCGCATTGAGCACGTCCTGTCGTCCACCGTGGCGCAATGTAGCGGAGACGATGTGCCCGAATGCCCCGTCATAGATGCGCTGAGGGAGGAGGCCTAAAAGGTTTCTTGAGGAAATCCGCGGCAATCAAACCGGACAGTCCTTGGCTTCCGCGCTAGGAACACCGTGACCAATATCGCGGGCAGCGAAGAAACCGCGCTCTGAGGTGCCCCTAGTTTCCTAGACATCCGCTTCCACGAATCAGGCCGTAGCCGGCCAAGCTGATCAACTCGGACAGGTGCAGGCACAGAGTTACCGCAAGATTTATCGCTCGATCCGGCACCGCGGCTTCGAGGTGCTCGCGCCTCTCCTGAAGGTCGCGTATTTTACTGGAAACTGAATGGCTGAAATCCCGCTTGGGCATGTTCTTGTTCTCATTTAGGCAAATTCTAATTTGCTGTCCGCCACATTCGAAACTTTCCCTGCCCTGTTACCTCACGGACCAATCCCCTTTCTTCCATCCAGGTCAGGTTCCGCTGGACCGCCGCTCGGCTAGTGCCGGTCAGGGCCTCGGCCATCGGTGCGGAGAGGAGCGGCCATTCGGTCAGCACGGCACGCAAAGCCGGTGGAGTTTTGCCTGAGAGCGAGCTCATCTCTGCTTCTGTCCTCGCTGACCATGTCTCGATATAGTCCAAGTGCCGCATCGCGGTCAGGCAGGCAGTCTCCATCCCATCCAGCCAGCGAGCAAGACGCTCCGGTGGTAAGCCCGACGCGCGCAACCCCCCTGCCCCACCCATAGCTAGTGGTGCAAAGTTCGCTCCCTTTCCGTCGCTGGCCGTGATCCTTGCCGCGGTAACGGCTGCTTCGATCTGGTCGCCTTGTTGCCCGAGACCCGCCAAGCTCCAGAGGTGAAACCCCATGCAAGCCCGCGTGATCGGGTGTAGATGAACAGCTGATTTCATCACCTCCAGCCATCCGCCCGCGCGCTCCTCTAGCCGCTCGGTGGCATCCTCGATGTTCTCGGGATCGCGGCGGTCCAGAAAGGCCGCCAGATCGACCATTGGACCCGGACCACCCATCAGGCGGCGAACAGCCCAGCCAACTCTTGCCAAGGCATTCGGGTCATCCTGTGCGCCAGACAATCGCATTGATATCCAAAGAGCGAGGCGGTCAGAACTCACCCGATCCCCTGCAAGCCAGCTGAGGTCTGCCGCCTCGATCAGTGCCAGTCTGTGTCGCCAGCCATCCGGGCCACGCAGCAAGCGGTCATCCAGCGCACCCAGGCGTCCAGCCACCTTTGCCAGCCGCGCAGCCTGAGCCGCTTCCGCCTTTGCCCAGTCGTCGATGACAGCAATGTCGGACGGTTCTGCCCGTGGCCCGGGCGGCAAATCATCCGGTTCTTCTTCGAGCGGCCCCGGCAGGAACCAGAGGTCGTCCTCGTGAGCCCCCACATCCCCCTCGGTGGTGATGAGGGGGTCGTCAAAATCATCAGGAAAAGTAGATGCTTGCGGCTTCATATGT
>NZ_JBRBWD010000030.1:0-43403 GCF_052825245.1 Sagittula sp. | reverse complement strand
GGACCCTGACCACCGCAATCGCCCGCCCCGCTGCGCGAGATGAAAGCTCCGCGCGCCGGGCGATTGCTCAACCTGCGCCAACCGGCGTAAACACTAACCGGGCTCCGGTCGTGGCTGGATGAAAGTTCAGTGGCAGGTCAGCCTATGTCCAGATCCTATTTTAGCGATATTAAAGCGCGAAATCAGTCCGATGAAGGATGGTGCCCAGCTCCATTTCGGCCCGACGTGTCGTTGGGACGCGGCGCCTACCGACGCCTCCTTCTGTCCGAACACCTCCGCTGGCGCTTAGCTACCCTTACGGCTGACACCTTGCGCGGCAGTAGAACGTCGGCTCCCGGGAGTTCGGCCTACAAGAGCAGGTCGAAGCCGAGTCGCGCCTTCAGGCCGACACCGGCAGCAACCAGCGCCAAGATGAACGGGGCAATTAGCCTGCTCCTGACAAACTAAGATCTGATACAGGCGGAACCGCAACCACTTGCTGCGCCTGTCTTCGTTCATACGATCACACGATGCGCAACGAAGGTCGACTTCGCCTGCTGCCCAGCAAAACACCACTAGGCGTCGCCACAGCCAGACCTGCAAACGGCCTCGGGTACGCCCCGAGGCCGTTTCCTTATCACCTCAGCCAAAATGACCTTGTGAGACGGTTAGGTCATGTCGCGTGGCGCGCCACATGACTATCACAAGCCCCCACTCACCCGCACTTCGAGTGGCCGCAGGAGGCGCAGGTCATGCAGCCTTCGACCATCATCATCGTGAACTGGCCGCAGGAGGGGCAGGCCTTGCCGCGGGGGGCGTCGAGGCCAACGACCTTGGCGGTGGGGTCGGACTTCAGGCCCTTGCCCTCGCCCTCCAGGAAGCCGATCGCGATCATGTGGCGTTCGATCACGCCGCCGATGGCCGCGAGGATCGAGGGGATATACTTGCCCTGCACCCATGCGCCACCGCGCGGGTCGAAGACGGCCTTGAGTTCCTCGACCACGAAGGATACGTCCCCGCCGCGCCGGAAGACCGCCGAGATCATCCGGGTCAGCGCCACGGTCCAGGCGAAATGCTCCATGTTCTTGGAGTTGATGAAGACCTCGAAGGGCCGGCGCCGTCCGCCTACAATGATGTCGTTGATCGTCAGGTAGATCGCGTGTTCGCTGTCGGGCCACTTCAGCTTGTAGGTGTTGCCCTCCAGGTGCTCGGGCCGGTCGAAGGGTTCGGACATGTAGATCACGTCGCCGTGCGGGGTCTGGGGTTCGGCGTCGGAATTGGCGACGACCTCGGGAGGGGCGGCCCGGGACATGAACCCGTCAACATCGAGACCGAATGCACGGGCGATCGCGATCGCATTCTCGGCGTTGGTAGAGCTGCCCTCCCGTGAGAGAAGCTTGTTGATCACGTCACGCGAAACACCCGACTCGGAAACGACTTCGGTGATCTTCTTTCCGGTCGCTTCCATGCGCCATTTCAAAGCTTCACCGAAACCAATGAACTTCTCGGCCTTCTTCTCCTCCGACACGCTCAGCACCGACCCGGTCACGTCGTTGGGGCGGTAGGTGGTGCAGCCTTTGCAGCCCGTCTCGTAGGCCGCCATGTAGACTTCCTTGAAGTCCTCGAAGGAGATGTCCTCCGGGCAGTTGATCGTCTTGGAGATCGAGCTGTCGACCCACTTCTGGGCGGCGGCCTGCATCCGGACGTGTTCCAAAGGCGCCAGCGTCTGGGCGTTCACGAAGTAGTCGGGCAGCTCCGCTTCCTCGCCGTGCACCGCGCGGTACATCTGCAC
This sequence comes from Sagittula sp., assembly GCF_052825245.1. Classification (NCBI taxonomy): domain Bacteria; kingdom Pseudomonadati; phylum Pseudomonadota; class Alphaproteobacteria; order Rhodobacterales; family Roseobacteraceae; genus Sagittula; species Sagittula sp. The sequence continues at coordinate 41,632 of NZ_JBRBWD010000030.1, read as the reverse complement.
CGCGTAGTCGACGACCTCTTCCTCCGTCCGGGTGCCGTCCTTCTGCAGCACCTTGCGGGTGTAGGCGTAGGCAAAGACCGGCTCGATCCCCGACGACACGTTCCCGGCGTAAAGCGAGATCGTCCCGGTCGGCGCGATGGAGGTGACCAGCGCGTTGCGGATGCCGTGCGCGCGGACCGCCTCGCGGACGTCCTCATCCATCGCCATCATGTTGCCGGAGGCGAGGTACTTCTCGGCGTCGAAAAGCGGGAAGGCGCCCTTCTCCTTCGCCAGCTCGACAGACGCGAGGTAGGCGGCGCGGGCGATCCGTTTCAGCCAGCGTTCGGCCTGATCGGCGGCGGCCTCGGACCCGTAGCGCTGGCCCATCATCAGAAGCGCGTCCGCCAGCCCGGTCACACCCAGGCCGATGCGGCGCTTGTTCTTCGCCTCCTCGGCCTGCTGCGGCAGGGGGAAGCGCGAGGCGTCGACCACGTTGTCCATCATCCGCACGGCGCAGGTCACCAGTTCGTCCAGCGCCTCCTCGTCGAGGCGGGCGGCCTCGGTGAAGGGCTCGGCCACCAGCCGGGCAAGGTTCACCGATCCCAGCAGGCAGGCGCCGTAGGGCGGCAGGGGCTGCTCGCCGCAGGGGTTGGTGGCGGCGATCGTCTCCACGTAGTTGAGGTTGTTGGCCTTGTTGATCCGGTCGATGAAGATCACCCCCGGCTCGGCGTAGTCGTAGGTCGCGCGCATGATGCGGTTCCACAGGTCGCGCGCCTGCACGGTGTGATAGACCGTGCCGTCGAACTGCAGCTCCCACGGGCCGTCGGCCTTCACCGCCTCCATGAAGGCGTCGGTCACGAGCACGGAGAGGTTGAACATCCGCAGCCGGGCGCTGTCGGACTTTGCGCCGATGAAGGCCTCGATGTCCGGATGGTCGCAGCGCATGGTCGCCATCATCGCACCGCGGCGGCTGCCTGCGGACATGATCGTGCGGCACATGGCGTCCCAGACGTCCATGAAGGACAAGGGGCCAGAGGCGTCGGCGGCCACGCCCGTGACCGGCGCGCCCTTGGGCCGGATGGTGGAGAAGTCGTAGCCGATGCCGCCGCCCTGCTGCATGGTCAGCGCGGCCTCCTTCAGCATGTCGAAGATGCCGCCCATGGTGTCGGGGATAGTGCCCATGACGAAGCAGTTGAACAGCGTGACGGAGCGGGCCGTGCCGGCGCCCGCGGTGATGCGGCCCGCGGGCAGGTACTTGAAGTCCTCCAGCGCGGCGTAGAACCGCTCTTCCCAGGCCGACGGCTCCGCCTCGACCTTCGCCAGCGCGCGGGCGATGCGCCGCCAGGTGTCTTCCACCGACAGATCGACGGGTGTGCCATCCGCCTCCTTGAGGCGGTACTTCATGTCCCAGATCTGTTCGGCAATGGGCGCGGCGAAACGAGTCATGGCGGGTGATTCTCCTTCGACGAGGGAAGACAGGCTGAACGGGGGCAAGTCACGCAACTTGTTGGAGTCGGGGATCAGACGGACACCATATCGTGCGGAAGTGCTGTTGGCCAGCGAAGGTATTGCGACGTCACCGGAGGGGGCCTAGCTGTCCGGTACTCAGCGGTCGCGCGGCTCCCAGTCGGCGTCCGGCACCTGCCGCCGGGCGAGGCGCAGTGCCAGCCCCAGCGCCACGCCGGTCCCGATGGCCACCGTCAGGTCGGCCACCACCGTCAGCACGAAGGTCAGCACCAGCAGCACCTGATCCGAGCGGCGCTCTTTCAGGTAAGCGGCCCAGCGGTGCGGTTCGCTCATGTTCCACGCGGTGAGGATCAGCAGACCGGCCAGCGCGGGCATCGCCATGTACCCGGCCAGCGGCGCCGCCACCAGCATCACCACGAGGATGGTCACCGCGTGCACGAGCCCCGCCACCGGCGTCCGCCCTCCGGCGCGCACGTTGGTCGCCGTCCGGGCGATGGCGCCGGTGGCGGGCAGACCGCCGAACAGCGCCGACCCGACGTTCGCCGCGCCCTGCGCCAGCAGTTCCGCGTTGGGGCGGTGGTGGCCGCCGCTCATCCGGTCCGCGACCATGGCAGACAGCAGCGACTCGATCCCGGCGAGGAAGGCGATGATCAGGGCGGAGGGCAGCAGTTCCGCCAGCCGCGCCAGCGTGACCTCGGGCATGGCGGGCAGCGGCAGGCTGCGCGGCAGGTCGCCGAACCGGCTGCGGATGGTGTCCACCGGCAGGTCCACCACCGCCACCACGGCAGAGACCAGCGCCACCGCGACGATCAGCCCCGGCAGCTTCGGGAAGGCCCGGCGCAGCGCGACGATCAGCACCATCGCGGCGATCCCCGCCCCCAGGGCCGCACCGCTGACCGCGCCGCGCGCGTCCCAAAGCGCGCCCAGCTTGGCGAAGAACTCCGCCGGGACAGCCGCGTCGAGACCCAGCAGGTCCTTCAGCTGGCTGGTGGCGATGATCACCGCGATCCCGATGGTGAAGCCGTTTATCACCGGCTCCGGCACCAGACGGATCAGCCGCCCGGCCTTCAGCGCGCCCGCGACCAGCAGGATCAGCCCGCCCATCAGCGTCGCCAGAACCAGCCCGTCGTAGCCGTGCTCGGCGATCACCCCGTAGACCACCACGATGAAGGCACCCGTCGGGCCGCCGATCTGCACCCGGCTGCCGCCCAAGAGCGAGATCAGGAAGCCGCCGACGATGGCCGTCACCAGCCCCTTCTCCGGCCCGGCCCCGGATGCCACCGCGATGGCAAGGCTCAGCGGCAGCGCCACCATGGCCACCGTGATCCCCGCCAGCACGTCGGCGCGCAGGGTCTCCCGGTCGTATGTTTTCATCGTTGTCAGGATCTTCGGCGTCATCACGGCCTCCGCGCACACGCTTGACCAGTCATGCCCCCGCCGCGCCCGCCATGCAAGACGGTCGCGCGGGCTTGCGTCCGCAGGGCAACACCTTATCTTGTAGCTCCCGACAGGGGCACCCCAACCCAAGCGCCGAGGCCGTCACGATGCCTGCCACCGTCCACCTCCTGAAACTCTCCGTCGGCACCGAGTCGGTCGAGGACTTGGCCGCGTGGCAGACCGCGCAGGCGCCGCGCTGGCCCGAAGGGATGCCCCGCCACGTCACACGCATGTGGCCCCGGCGCGAGTCCGAGGTGCTGAACGGCGGCTCGATCTTCTGGGTCATCAAGGGCCTGATCCAGGCCCGGCAGCGAATCGCACGGCTCGACCGGGTCACCGGGCAGGACGGCATCGAACGCTGCGCCATCGTGCTGGAGCCCGGGCTGATCCGCGTGCAGACGACGCCCAAGCGCCCCTTTCAGGGCTGGCGCTACCTCGCCCCCGGCGACGCCCCCGCCGACCTGCCCGCCTCCCGCGCGGCAGAGGACCCGCTGCCGCCCGAACTGGCCGGCGCGCTGGCAGAGATCGGCGTGATCTGAAACGCAAAAGGGCGGCCCGCAGACCGCCCCCTCGCCGTAACGTGCCGACAGGCCTTCAGAACCCGAAGGACCCGAAAAGCCCCGACAGTCCGTTGCGCTCGCCGCGCAGCGTGTTGTGCGTGACCGTATGCGCCGGCGTCCGCTTCTGCTGCGCATCGCCCAGAAGGATCGTCGCGCCCAGCGACACGCGGTTGCCATCGGACGACCCCAGCATCGAGGACCCGCTGGCCGAGGCGTATTCGCCGCTCAGCATGACTTCCTGTCCGCCCACGAACGTCGTCCAGGACATGCCGATCGCCGCCACGTTCACGTCGCCGCCGGTGCCGTCGATCTCGCTCGACTGGTAGCTGGCGAAGGTGCTGAAACCGTCGTTGACCATCAGGCTGCCGCCGATTCCCCAAGTGCGGGCGTCCGAGTCGGTCTCCTCGATATCCGACCGCACCATGCTGCCCCAGACGCTCGCCTGCGGCGTGAGGTCGGCGCGCACCCGCAGGCCCACGTCCTTCGTGGTGGCGTCGAGCCCCAGCAGGTCCACGTCCGTCTCGCCGACGAACAGCGTGCCGCTCATCGCGGCCGCACGCACCTGCGCCTCGACACCGTAGCTGTTCAGGGTCAGGTCCGTGCCCTCGAAGTCGAGCGTGTCCCGCGCGCCGTAGACGCCGATGCCGAAGCCCGGGGTGAACCAGTAGGACGGCGCGATCTCGACCGATGTCTGGTCGACCCGCGAACCGTCTTCATTCAGCCGGTTGAAGCCAAGGTCGACCCCCGTCTCGATCTGACCGAAGCGCAGGATGCTCTCCCCTTCGAGGGAGTACGCATTCGCCCCCTCGCCGTCGAGCGACAGGTGGCTGTAGCCCAGCCCGATTGCCGTGGAATGGTCGAGTTGCTGCGCACCCGCAGGCACAGCCCACGCAAGGCCGCACAGGGCGACCGTCAAAATTCTGCTCATTACTGCCTCACAGTTTTTTCTGTTTGTTCTGGGGCGATGTTAACCTTCGCGGCACCATTCCGGCAAGCCGAAACGCCCCTTCGGCGCAACGCTTCGGATGGTGGCCCGTCCACCCGGCCCGCCCTTCAGCGCCCCGTTCCGCGCAGCAGGCACAGCGCCAGCGCCGCCCCCTCCCGCGCCCTGAGCAGCAGCCGTCGGCGCAGCGGCAGCGGCGGCGCCTCCGGACAGGAGAGCCGCACCGCCATCCCCATCCGCCGCGCCAGAAGCCGCACCCTGGGCGCGTGGAAGCCGTCCGTCACGACCACCACCTCGGCCGCGTCCAGCGCCTCCAGCAGCGGCCGCGACAGCATCAGGTTCTCCGCCGTCGACCGGGCCGCCTGCTCCAGCGTCAGGACCGCCTCGGGCACGCCCGCCTCCGCGCAGACCCGCGCGATCACCGCCGCTTCGCTCGGACCGCCCCACAGCGCCCCGCCGGAGGCAAGGATGCGGCCCACCTCGCCCCGCAGGTACAGACCGGCCGCGTGCTCTGCCCTGCGGCGCAGCGCGGGCGACGGCGCGCCGTCCTCCTGAACCTTCGCTCCCAGCACAAGTGCAACGCGCATCCGCACAGATCCCCCTCTGGCATTCCCCGTCCCATCCCTTACGTTGCAGGCAAGCGACAGGAGACCACAATGACCGAATACGTTCCCCCGAAAGTCTGGACCTGGGACCAGCCGTCCGGCGGCACCTGGGCCAACCTCAACCGTCCGGTTGCAGGCGCCACGCACGACAAGGTCCTGCCCGTGGGCGATCATCCCTACCAGCTCTATTCCATGGGCACGCCCAACGGCCAGAAGGTGACCATCCTCTTCGAGGAGCTGCTGGCCGCAGGTCACGCGGCGGAATACGACGCCTGGCTGATCAGGATCGGCGACGGCGACCAGTTCGGCTCCGGTTTCGTCGAGGCGAACCCCAACTCCAAGATCCCGGCGCTGATGGATCACACCGGCGACGCGCCCGTGCGGGTCTTCGAATCCGCCGCCATCCTCATGCACCTGGCCGAGAAGTTCGACGCCTTCCTCGGGCCCAAGGACCAGCGGGCCGAGATGCTCTCTTGGCTGTTCTGGCAGATGGGCAGCGCGCCCTACCTCGGCGGCGGCTTCGGGCACTTCTACGCCTACGCGCCGGAGAAGTACGAATACCCGATCAACCGCTTCACGATGGAGGTGAAGCGCCAGCTCGACGTGCTGGATCGCCACCTCGCCTCCAGCCGCTACATGGTGGGCGACCACTACACCATCGCCGACATGGCGATCTGGCCGTGGTACGGGCGCACCGTACACGGGCAGGCCTATGACGCGGGCGAGTTCCTCGACGTGCAGAGCTACAAGAACGTGCTCCGCTGGGCGGACGAGCTGCAGGAGCGTGAACCGGTGCAGCGTGGCCGCATCGTCAACCGCACCGGCGACGGCTTCGTCGAGGAGCGCCACAGCGCGGCGGACATCGACGCCGTCCTCAAAGGCTGACCCACACAAGGCAGGGCGGGGCTTTGCGCCGCCCAGCCCTCCCCACCGTCGCGTCACATCCGCGACAGCCCGTCTGGCCGGACCCGCGGACCCCGCTATCTGGCGCAGCATGGACCCCAAACGCCCCCGCGCCGTTCCCCGCTCCCGCTTCGCCCGTGCCGCCGGTCTGGGCTCCCTTGCCACCGGCATCGCGGGCAGCGCCGCGCTCGGCGCCGCGGGCAGCATGCTGCGCGGCGAGCGGCCCGACCGCCGCGCCCTCCTCCTGACCCCCGGCAACGTCAACCGTCTGACGCGCGAACTCGCCCGGATGCGCGGCGCCGCGATGAAGCTGGGCCAGCTCCTGTCGATGGAGAACAGCGACCTCCTGCCGCCCGACCTGGCCCGCGTGCTGGCCCGCCTGCGCGACGATGCCCACCACATGCCGCCCCGCCAGTTGAAACAGGTGCTCATGGCGGAATACGGCCCGGACGCGCTGAAACGTTTCCGGCAGTTCGATCCCCGCCCGCGCGCCGCCGCCTCCATCGGGCAGGTCCACCGCGTGACCGCCGCCGACGGGCGCGACCTCGCCCTCAAGATCCAGTATCCCGGCATCGCGCAGGCGATCCGCGCCGACGTGGCCAACCTCGGCACCCTGCTGCGCGCCTCGGGCCTCCTGCCCAGGACGCTCGACCTCGCGCCCCTGCTGGCAGAGGCCACGGCGCAACTGGAGGAAGAGGCCGACTATGCCCTCGAGGCCACCCGCCTCGCGCGCTTCCACGACCTCCTGAAGGACGACCCCGCCTTTGTCGTGCCCCGCCCGCACGCGGACCTCTCGACGCCGCGCATCCTCGCCATGGACTTCATCGAGAGCCATCCGATCGACACGCTGGAAGACGCAGAACAGGCACAACGCGACACCGCCCTCACCCGCCTCTTCACGCTCTTCCTGCGGGAACTCTTTCACTGGCGGCTCGTCCAGACCGACCCGAACTTCGCCAACTACCGGCTGACACCGGACGGCAGCCGCATCGTGCTCCTGGACTTCGGTGCCACCCGCGCCTTCACACCGGAAAGCACCGCCCGCTTCCGCGCCCTCCTGGACGCCACCCGCCGGGGCGACCCCGACGCGCTCCGGCAGGCACTGGCGGACACCGGCTTCATCACCGATACGACGCCCGCCGATCAGGTTAACACGATCCTCGACATGGCCGCGCTGATCCGCCCGGTGCTGACATCCGGGGCGCCCTTCGACTTCGGCGATACCACGCTGCTCAACACGTTGCGGCGGATGGGCGAGCACCTGACCCTGACGCAGGGCTACGCGGAGGTGCCGCACATGGACGCTCTCCACCTGCAGCGCAAGCTCGCCGGTCTGGTGCTGCTCGCCACGCGGATGCGGGCCCGTGTGCCGCTGGGCACGCTGCTGGACGATCACCTGCCCTGACGGCCGGTCGTCCGGGCCATCCCCGGGGGGCGCGCCACCGCGTAGGGCGGGGCTTTGCGCCGCCTCCCCCGTCAACACGCCGCCTGACGCTGGTTATTCGACCCCCAGGCAGTCACACAGCGCCCGCAGGGAGCTGCGCTGCCGGTCCGAAAGCTCCGCCACCCGCGACCGGTACAGCGTCGCCTGCGACCGCAGCACCGGCTCTTCGCCGAGGATTTTCAGCTGGTTGGCGCGCAGCGTCTCGCCGGTCGAGGTGATGTCTGCCACCGCCTCCGCCGTCAGGTTCTTCACCGTGCCTTCGGTCGCGCCCTGGCTGTCGACCAGCTGGTAGTCGGCCACACCGCCCATGTGCAGGTAGGCGCGCACCAGCCGGTGATACTTCGTCGCGATCCGCATCCTGAAACCGTGCCGCGCGCGGAAGGCCGCCGCCGCCCCGTCCAGATCGTCCAGCGTGTCCACGTCGACCCAGGCCTGCGGCACCGCCACGATCAGGTCCGCATGGCCAAAGCCCAGTTCCGCCAGCGGCGCGACCTTCTGATCCCACTGCACCAGCTTCTCCTGCACAAGGTCGGTGCCCGTCACGCCAAGGTGCACCCGCCCCGCCGCGAGTTCGCGCGGGATCTCGCCCGCCGACAGCAGCACCAGTTCGATGCCGTCCACGCCCTCGACCGCGCCGGAATACTCCCGCTCCGACCCGGTGCGCGACAGCATCACGCCGCGCGCGCCGAACCAGTCGAAGGTCTTCTCCATCAGCCGCCCCTTGGAGGGCACGCCCAGCTTGATCGTCATTGACCCGCCTCCCGCATCCGCTCCAGGTCGACCAGCAGGCCGGTGCGGATCACGCCGCCCACCGCCGGGATCTCGCGGCCCTGCCCAAGCTGCCGGGTCAGCGCGTCGTAGCGCCCGCCGGTCGCCACCGCCGGCCAGTCCGGCCGCTGCGGGCAGAGGAACCCGAAGACGAAACCGTCGTAATACTCCATCGAGGTGCGGCCATAGCTCGCCTCGAAAGACAGGTGCGTGACGTCCACGCCACGCGCCTCCATGGCGTCGCAGCGCGCGCCGAAACGGTCCACCGCCGCGCCGATGGCGGGCATGTCCACGGCGATGTCGCGCAGGTGTTCCAGCGCGTGCGGGCAATCCTCGGACACCTTCAGCAGCGTCTCGATCAGCGCCACCTCCTCGTCCGCCAGCGGCGGCTCCGACGCGTCGGCGCGCAGCACCTCGATCCGTTCGCGGATCTCCTCTTCGGAGCGCAGGCCGATCACCGGCCCCGCCCCCGCCATGGGATCGTCGGAAGCCAGAAGCGCCGTGCGCGACGCGGGCACCGGCACCCGGCCCGCGTAACGGTCCAGAAGCGCGCGGAACCGCCGGGGCCGCCAGATGTGCCGCATCAGCGCCGTGCGCCTTTGCTCGGTGGTGTTCAGTCCCCAGACCGCCGCCGTCAGGATGCCGATGTCGCCCACCACCGGGCGCAGGCCGTAGGGCGCCAGCGCATCGGCGAAGGCGGCAAAGACCTCTGCGTCGGAAAGCGCCGGATCGGCGCGGTCGAAGACCTCGTAACCCACCTGGAAATACTCCGGCGCGCGCTCGGGGTGATCCTCCTGCCGGCGAAAGACCTCGCCCGCGTAGGTGTAGCGCGCGGGCTCCGCGCCCTCGGCCATGTGCATCTGCACCACCGGCACGGTGAAGTCCGGGCGCAGCATGACCTCGCCGCGCACCGGATCGACGGTCACGAAGGCGCGCGTGCGCACGTCCTCGCCGTAGAGGTCCAGCAGCACCTCCGCCGGTTGCAGCACGGCACAGTCGACGGGCACGGCACCCGCCGCCTCGAACCGGTCGCGCAGCGCAAAGGCCTTCGCCCTGTATGCCTGCAGGGTCACGCCTGCCCCTCCAGGATCTCGCGCACCTTGGCCACGAGGTCGCCGCGGGCCACCTCGTACTGCGAGGGCCGTTCCTTCCATTCCTCGAGCGAGGCGTTCTCGGCGATCTTCGCGCCGAGGATCAGGTCCTTGATCTGCACAACGCCGCGCGCCTTCTCGTCACCGCCCTCGATGACCGCCACCGGCGAATGGCGCTTGTCCGCGTACTTGAGCTGGTTGCCGAAGTTCTTCGGGTTGCCGAGGTAGACCTCCGCCCGGATGCCCGCCTGCCGCAGCTCCGCCACCATCGCCTGGTAATCGGCCATGCGGTCGCGGTCCATCACGGTGACGACCACCGGCCCGGTCTCCGACCCGCCGACGCGGCCCTTCTCGCGCAGCGCCGCCAGCAGCCGGTCCACCCCGATGGAAACACCTGTCGCAGGCACCACCTGCCCGGTGAAGCGCTTCACCAGATCGTCGTAGCGCCCGCCGCCCGCGACCGAGCCGAACTGCCGCTTGCGGCCCTTCTCGTCGAGGATCTCGAAGGTCAGCTCCGCCTCGAACACCGGCCCGGTGTAGTAGCCCAGACCGCGCACCACCGAAGGGTCGATCACGATCCGGTCGGGGCCATAGCCCTGCGCGGCCAGAAGGTCGGCGATCTCCGCCAGTTCGTCCACGCCTTCCAAGCCCACTGCCGAGTGCGCAAGGATTTCTCTCAACCGGGCCAGCGTTTCCGCGTTTGTCTCACGCTTTGCCTGAAGAAAAGCGATAAAGCCGTCGGCCATTTCATCCGACAGATTGACGCCATCAATGAAAGCGCCGGAAGCGTCATGCCGCCCACCAGTCAAAAGATGCCTAACACCTTCCGCTCCAACTTTATCGAACTTATCCAGCTGGCGCAAAATCGAATCGAGTATCTCGTCGTTTTGCAGTCCCTGCATCTCGAAATCGCGATAAGCTCGACGTCCTTCCGCTGACATAGAAGCGATGTCGTTCTGTTCGGCTCCACGCGTGACGGAAGTTAGCACGCCGTTCAGGACCTTCCGGTTGTTCACCCGGATCAGGTAGTCGCCGCGCGGGATGCCCAGCTCTTCGAGGCAGTCCGCCAGCATCGCGCAGATCTCCGCATCCGCCGCCACGCTCGCCGCGCCCACGGTGTCCGCGTCGCACTGGTAGAACTGGCGGTAGCGCCCCGGCCCCGGCTTCTCGTTGCGCCAGACCGGCCCCATGGCAAAGCGCCGGTAGGGCAGCGGCAGGTCGTTGCGGTGCTCGGCATAGACCCGGGCCAGCGGCGCCGTCAGGTCGTAGCGCAGCGCCATCCAGTTGTCGTCCTCGTCCTGCCACGCGAATACGCCCTCGTTCGGGCGGTCCACGTCGGGCAGGAACTTGCCAAGCGCCTCGACCGTCTCCACCGCCGAGGACTCCAGCGCCTCGAAGCCGTACCGATGGTACACCCCGGCGATCTTCGACAGCATCTCGGTGCGCTCACGCACCTCGTGCCCGAAATAGTCGCGGAACCCCTTGGGCGTCTGAGCCTTGGGGCGGGGGGCTTTCTTCACTTTGGCCATGGCACCGGTCCCGGTTACACTGCTGCATTGTCGCGCACCCTCTACCGGGAAGGCGTGGCATGGGCAAGCAAGCCTGCCCTTGCGGAGACGGGCTCATGCAAATAACCATGAGCCCTCTGCCAACTGAAGGAGGACCAGGACATGACCGATGACATGAGTCGCCTCGAAGAGCAGATGGCCCACCTCCTCCGGACGGTCGACGACCTGTCCGACGTGGTGGCCCGACAGGACCGCGAATTGCGGGACGTTTCCCGGCGGGTGGAAATCCTGCTCCGCCGCGAGGCCCAGCGGGACGCCGACACCGCCGGCAGCATCTTCCTCGGCGACGAAAAACCACCGCATTATTAGGCCGCGAAAGCCCCGCCTTTCGCGGCCGGTGGGCAGGCGAGGTTTCCCCCGGAAACCTCAGCGCCCACACCCATGACATGCCGGGTGCACCAGTCCCGAAAGCCCCGTCTTTCGCGGCCGGTGGGCAAGCGAGGTTTCCCCCGGAAACCTCAGCGCCCACACCCATCCCATGCCGGGTACACCAGCCCCGATATCCCGGCCTTTCGCCACCGACGAGCGGACAGATGCACCACGAACGGCGTCACGCCCCCTCTCACCCCCACGAGGCGTGCGACGTGCAGACCTCCAGCGCGCGCCTGAAGCCGTCGCGGTCGCGGCAGCGGTCGAGGTAGGCGGCCTCCGGCGCCTCCAGCGCGATCCCGGCGCTTTTCCACGATTGGAGCAGCGCATAGGCGACCGAGATGTCGGCGGCGGTGAAACCGTCTCCGGCAAGATACCGCGTGCGTTCGAGCTGGCGGCGCACCAGCTTCATCCGGTTGTGATACTGGCGCAGCGCGTGGCGGACGGTGGGGTTGTCGCGCTCGGCCTCCGTGGGCAGGAACCGCGCGTTCAGCACCCAGTAGGACGCGCCCGCAAGCCCCGCCTCGCCCATCATGAGGAACTGCCGGTAAGGCGCGAAGGCGTCCGACTGCGGCTCCGGTGCAAGCGGGTGCGGACCGTAACGGGCCAGAAGGTAGTCCATGATGGCGATGGATTCGACCATCACCGTGTCGCCGTCCACCAGCGCCGGGATGAACCCGCTGGGGTTGATCTGCAGGAACTCCGGGTCCTTCTCCACCCCGGCCAGCATGTCGACCGGGCGGAAGCGGTAGGGCAGGCCCATCTCCTCCAGCAGCCAGACGACCCGGAATCCCCGGCCCTCGCCATAGACGGTCAGCATCTGCCCCTCCCGGATCGGTTTGATATCAACCTAACGGAACGGGCCGAAAGCACAAGGCGTCACCGCCGCCGTGCCTCAGTTCTTCATGTCCATGGCGACCACTTCGCCGTCGTGCAAAAGGATGTTCTTCCAGCGGGTGTTGTCCTCGAACCGCTCGTAGACCGAGACAAAGACCGTGTCCCGCTCCAGCGCCTTCATGCGCGAGCCGCAGGGCTTGCCCTTGCCGACGCGGCAGACCTTGGACTTCACGCCCTCGTAGGCCACGTCGGTCGCCAGCACCGGCAGGGATTCGCCCGCCGGGCCGTAGTGGATCTGTTCCCAGCTTTCCGGCGAGCCGAAGATCACCAGCGCGGCGGTGAACTGCCGTGCGCAGCCGTCCTTGAAGCCGGTCATGTAGAACGTATGCGCGCCGGTCGAGCCGGGCGTGCTGTCGTGCAGCTGGTATCCCCGGCCGCCTTCGGGCCATGTCTGCGTGACCGGCCCCAGCTTTGCGCCCGGCACGCCGCAGACCCGGGCGATCTGCCCGTAAGGCACGGTGGTGCCATAGGCGATCTCGCGCGCGTCGGGGGCGCCGGGACGCGGCGCCGCACGGCGGTTGACCCGGGGCGCGCCAGACGTTGTGGCCGCCGCAAGCTGCACATCGCCGCCGCCGCCCAGCCCGAAGAGACCGCGCCGCCGCGGCGCTTCCTCCGCTTCGACGACAACCACCTCCGCGTCGTCAGGGGCAGAGCCCACGTCGTCCAGATCGTCGGTGACGGCCTCGTCCGCAGCAGCGTCTTCCGCAGCAGCCACCGTCGTCGTGGCCTGCGCAGCGTCGGCCTTGCCCTTCAGGAAACCCAGCAGGCCCCGCTGCGGCGCGGTGTCGGCCACGGGCGCGACGGGAAGCGTTTCGGCATCGGCACTGGTGGCAAGGACATCGGCCTGCCCGGCCTCGGTCTCCACCGGCACATCGGCCAGGCGCGGCACGTCCTTCAGGGGATCGCCGCAGCCCGAGGCCAGCAGGACCAGTGACATTCCGATGAAAACTTTGCGCATTTCGTCCCCTGGCGGTTTCGACCCTCGTACAGCAGCAGCGCACGCGAGGTCCACTCTCCCATGGGATAGGTCTGCCCGTCAGGCGGGAAACCGCCCCTTTCCGCGGCGGCCTCCGCACACCGCGCAGCCCCCGTGCGATCGCCGGGACCGGCTCAGAAGTCTTCGACCGCCAGCACCCCGTCGAGCGATTTCACCGCGCCCTTGATCTCCGGCGTGACGGGGAAGCGTTCGGAAAGGTCCATCTCCACCTCGCCCGGCAGGCCCGGCGCCGCGAGCCGCAGCACGATCGGCGCGCGCGGCGCCTTCGGCAACTGCTCGGCGGCGCGGCCCAGCACGCTGGCGATCTGGCTCAGCGCCATCTCCGTGTCGACGAAGATCCGCATCCCCGAAGGGCCGCCCTGCGCCGCAGCCGCATCCACCGGCATCACCGCCCGGCCCAACAGCTTCAGCTGATCGCTCTCCATCGTCGCCTCGACGGTGACGACAACCTTCGATCCGGTCTCGAGGTGTTCGCGCGACTTTTCCAGCGTCTCGGAGAACAGCGTCACCTCGTAGGCGCCGGTCGGGTCCGACAGCTGCGCAAAGGCAAAGCGGTTGCCGCGCGCCGACTTGCGTTCCTGCCGTCCGGCGACGACGCCCGCCAGCTTGGCCACCAGCGGGCCGCGCTCGGCCTTGGCCATGACCTCGTCCAGCGTCACCACGTCCTGCCGCTTCAGCGCGGGCATGTAATCGTCGAGCGGGTGACCGGACAGGTAGAAGCCCACCGCCTTGAACTCCTCCGCCAGCCGTTCGGCGGGCAGCCAGTCGGACACAGGCGACAGGCGCGGCTCCGGCAGGTCGTCGCCCGCCTCGCCGAACAGCGACACCTGGGCGGAGCTCTTCTGCTCGTGGATCGCCGCCGAATAGGCCACCAGCGCGTCGAGCGAATCGAACAGCCGCCGGCGGTTCGGGTCGAGCACGTCGAAACAGCCCGCCCGCGCCATCATCTCCAGAGGCCGCTTGCCGATCTTCTTCAGGTCCACGCGGCGGGCAAAGTCGAAGACGGTCGAGAACGGCCGCCCGTCGCGTCCCTCCACCACCAGCTTCATCGCTTCGAGGCCCACGTTCTTCAGCGCGCCCAGGGCATAGACAAGCTGCCCCTCCACCACGTCGAAGGTCGCGAGCGAACGGTTCACGCAGGGCGGCACCCACGGCAGGCCCAGCCCCTTGCGGACCTCCTCGAAATAGACGGCCAGCTTGTCAGTCAGGTGGATATCGCAGTTCATGACGCCCGCCATGAACTCCACCGGGTGGTTCGCCTTGAGCCACGCGGTCTGGTAGCTGACCACCGCGTAGGCCGCCGCGTGCGACTTGTTGAAGCCGTAGTTGGCGAACTTCTCCAGAAGGTCGAAGACCTCGGTGGCCTTCTTCTTCTCCACCCCGTTCTTCGCCGCGCCCTGTTCGAACTTGGGCCGTTCGGCGTCCATCGCCTCCTTGATCTTCTTGCCCATCGCGCGGCGCAGCAGGTCGGCGCCGCCGAGCGAGTAGCCCGCCATCTCCTGCGCGATCTGCATCACCTGTTCCTGGTAAACGATGATGCCCTGCGTCTCGGCCAGGATGTGGTCGATGGACGGATGGACGGACGTGATCTCGCGCAGGCCGTTCTTGACCTCGCAATAGACCGGGATGTTCTCCATCGGGCCGGGGCGGTACAGCGCCACAAGCGCCACGATGTCCTCGATGCAGGTGGGCTTCATGCGCTTCAGCGCATCCATCATGCCCGAGCTTTCCACCTGGAACACCGCCACCGTCTTGGCCGAGGCATAGAGCTTGTAGGTGACCTTGTCGTCCAGTGGGATCAGGTTGATCTGGTTCTCCGCCCCCTCCGGCGGCTCGTACAGCTGCGTGCCGTCGGCGGCGACATGCAGCGGGCGCCCGGATTTGAAGATCAGGTCCATGGCGTTCTGGATCACCGTCAGCGTCTTCAGGCCGAGGAAGTCGAACTTCACCAGACCGGCCTGCTCCACCCACTTCATGTTGAACTGCGTCGCCGGCATGTCGGAGCGCGGGTCGCGGTAGAGCGGCACCAGCTCGTCCGTGGGGCGGTCGGCGATGACCACCCCCGCGGCGTGCGTGCCCGCGCTGCGCAGCAGCCCCTCCACCTGCATCCCGTACTTCAGCAGACGGTCGACGACCTCCTCGTTCCGCGCCTCCTCGGCCAGCCGCGGCTCGTCCCGCAGCGCCTGCTCGATGGAGACGGGCTTCACCCCCTCCACCGGGATCATCTTCGACAGCCGGTCCACCTGCCCGTAAGGCATCTGCAGGACCCGGCCCATGTCGCGCACTGCCGCCTTCGACAGGAGCGCGCCGAAGGTGATGATCTGCGCCACCCGGTCGTGGCCGTACTTCTGCTGCACGTACTGGATCACCTCCTCGCGGCGATCCATGCAGAAGTCGATGTCGAAGTCGGGCATCGACACGCGTTCCGGGTTCAGGAAGCGTTCGAACAGCAGCGAATAGCGCAGCGGGTCGAGGTCGGTGATCGTCAGCGCGTAGGCCACCAGCGACCCCGCGCCCGACCCCCGCCCCGGCCCGACCGGGATATCCTGGTCCTTCGCCCACTGGATGAAGTCCGCAACGATCAGGAAGTAGCCGGGGAAGCCCATCCCCTCGATGATCCCCAGCTCGAAGTCGAGCCGCTTCTGGTATTCCTCCACCGGCACGGCATGCGGGATCACGGCCAGACGCGCCTGCAGCCCCTCGTTCGCCATGCGCCGCAGTTCCGTCACCTCGTCGTCGGCAAAGCGCGGCAGGATCGGGTCGCGGCGGTAGGCCATGAAGGCGCAGCGCTTCGCGATCTCGACGGTGTTTTCCAGCGCCTCCGGCAGGTCGGCGAACAGCACCGCCATCTCCTGCGGGGTCTTCAGGTAGTGCTGTGGCGTCAGGCGGCGGCGCGGTTCCTGCTGGTCGACATAAGCGCCTTCCGCGATGCAGATCATCGCGTCATGCGCCTCGTACATGGTGGACTTCGGGAAATAGACGTCGTTCGTCGCGACCAGCGGCAGGCCCATCTCGTAGGCCATCTCGACAAAGCCGCGCTCCGTCAGTTGCTCCGCCTCGGGCGGCGTGCCGTCCTCGCCGGGGTGGCGCTGCAGCTCGACGTACAGCCGGTCTTCGAAGATCGAATGCAGCCGGGTCATCAGCGTCTGCGCCGCCGCCCGCGAATTGGTGCGCAGAAGCCTCCCCACCGGCCCGTCCGGCCCGCCCGACAGGCAGATCACGTCCTCCGAATGCGCCTCCAGTTCGTCCAGCGTCACATGCGCCAGTTCGTTGTCGCGGCGCAGGTACAGGCAGGAATTGAGCTTCATCAGATGCTCGTAGCCGCGCTCCGTCTGGGCCAGCAGCACCACCGGCGCCGGCGGCCTGATCCGCTCGCCCGGGGCGTGCTCGAAATAACGCAGGTCGATCTGGCAGCCGATGATCGGCTGCACGCCCGCCCCGGCGGCGCCGACGGAAAACTCCAGCGCGGCGAACAGGTTGTTGGTGTCGGTGACCGCCACGGCGGGCATCCCCATGTCGGCGCACATGCCCGGCAGCTTCTTCAGCCGGAGCGCGCCTTCGAGCAGGGAATATTCGGTGTGGGTGCGGAGGTGGATGAATCGCGGATCTGCCATGGCCGCAGACTACAGCGTTTCACGGACCGGCTGGAACACCCCGCGACGCGAAAGATGACAGAAACCCGGAGGTCGGCTACACGAATTGGTGTCTCCCCTTCCCCCAGACACGCCGGTCGCGTAGACTACCCTGAGATGTAACCCGTGTCCCGCTGTGCGCAAAATATCAACAATCCGGCCCCACTCATGCCTTTATTCGCCCTCAGGCTGGATTTTGTGAAAACGTCCCGTAGGTCCCCGCTCTTCAGCAAGTACACCGTTTCCCCGCCATGAACGACGCAACAGAACTCTCCAGCGCCGCCCTCGCGGAGCAAGAGGCCGCATTCGATCCCGCGCCCCCGCTCACGCTGAAGGCGCGGCTCAAACGGCTTGCGCTTGTCGTGGCGGCTGCCGTCGCGCCGTCGCGCACGGCGGACGTGCTGGCGAAACGTTATCTCAGTTCGACCCACGGCTTCATCGACGAGCTCTCCGCCAAGGGCCGCCACCGTTTCGAGATCCTGCCGATCGACGACGACATGGCGATCATGCGCCACAGCCACCGCCCCGGCGCGCGCCGCGTGCTGGTGGTGCCGGGGCACGACGGCCATTACCGCCAGTTCACCCGCCTTCTGCGCGCGCTGGATCAGGCCGGGCTGTCAGTCGACGTGACCGTGCTGCCGGGGCACATGTACCACGCGCAGACCGTCTGTTCCATGCGCGACATCACGGAGGCGATCCACCGCTCCTGCGCGGCGCACGGCCCCTATGACGGCATCGTGGGCCATTGCGTCAGCTCCAACGCCGCGCTCTTCGCGCTCGACGGCGGGCTGCGCTGCGACCGTGTGGTGCTGGTGTCCACGCCGCTGGACCTCGTGCGGCTGGTGCGCAACGGCGGCGAACAATACGGGCTCTCCGGGCGCTGCCTCGACCTCTTCGTGGACCGCGTCAGCGAACTCGGCGCGCCCTTCCACCTGTCGCTGCCCTGGCATCCCATCGCCGCCGAACGGACCGAGCGCCTGCTGGCGGTCCACGCGCAGGACGACTGGGCCGCGCCGGTCAGCGACGTCGAGAAGCTGAGAAACCTCAGCCCCAATACGGAGGTCGCGGTCTTCCCGCACGGCGGTCACAACTCGATCCTGAGCGTGAAGGCGGCGGTCAACCGCATCGCGGACTTCCTCAAGTCCTGAGCGACAGGACACGTCGCGAAACCCGCCCACATCGGACGGGCAACGGCATCCATCACGATATCACATTACGCGGCATGACCAGCCCAACAGGGCACAGCCCCCGTCCTCATCCGCGCCCCCATCCGGCCAAAAAAAGGCCGGTCCCCGAGAGGATTCGAGGGACCGGCAAACCCGCGCACACCTCACGCGGGCGGGGAGACACCGCAGACCGCGGCGGGCTTATTCGCCCGCCAGCGGCAATTCCTTCAACATCATCGACATCACGCAGGCCAGGGCCGCCGCAGCCGCCGCCACCCAGAAGACCGGGTGCAGCGCGGCGCTGAAGCCGTCCATGACGCGGACCTGCACCTCGGGCGGGAGGCTCTGCACCATCTCCGCCCCGATGGACCTCAGGCCGCCCTCACCGGCGCCCGGCACCTGCCCCGCAAGGTTGCGCGCGAGGCCGGCGCTGAACAGCGCACCGAAGGCCGCCGTTCCCAGCGCGCCGCCGATCAGCCGGAACATGTTGGCCGAGGCGGTGCCCACGCCCATAAGCGAGTTCGGCACCGCGTTCTGGATCGCCGCCACGCCGACGGAGAACACCGGTCCGAGCCCCAGCCCGACCAGCACCATCGTGCCGCCGATCAGCCACAGCGGGCTGTTTGTGCCGACGGTGGTCAGCACGACCATCGCCAGCGCCAGCACACCGGTCGAGATCGCCGGCATCAGCCGGTAGCGCCCGGTCTTCGACATGATCCGCCCCGCCATGGTCGAGGCAAAGATCAGCCCCCCCATCATCGGCACGAGGAACAGGCCCGATCCGGTGGGCGACACGCCCTTAACCACCTGCAGGAACAGCGGCAGGAAGGTGATCGTGCCGAACATGCCCATGCCGACAAGGAAGCCCACCGTGTTCACCACCACGAATGTGTTGTTGCGGAACAGGCTCATCGGCAGGATCGGCTCTTCCGCGCGGGTCTCGGCCAGCACGAAGCCCGCCATCGTCAGCACGCCGATCGCGGCCAGCGCCAGCACCGCGGGGCTGCCCCAGCCGCCCGCGCTCTGCGCCGCGTTGGGCAAGAGCACGATGGCCGCCAGCAGGGAGGCCAGCAGCGCGGCGCCCAGGTAATCCACCTTGCGCTTCGTCAGGTCGTCGCGGCGCGGCAGCGCCATGCCGAGGATGACGAAGGCCAGAAGACCCACCGGCAGGTTCACGAAGAAGATCCAGTGCCACGACCAGTGCTGCACGATGAAGCCGCCCAGCAGCGGCCCGATCACCGTCGACACGCCAAAGGCCGCGCCCATCATGCCCTGCGCCATGCCACGCTGGCGCGGCGGCAGCAGGTCGCCCACAGTCGCCATCGAGGTGACGATCAGCGTGCCCGCGCCAAGCCCCTGGACCGAGCGTCCGGCAATGACCATGCCCATGTTCATCGCCACGCCGCAGATCACGGCGCCGATGGTAAAGACGATGATGCCCGACTGCAGCACCAGCTTGCGCCCGTACATGTCGCCCAGCTTGCCCGCCAGCGGCGCCGCGATGGTCGAGGCCAGCAGGTAGGCGGTGATGACCCACGTCAGGTGGTCCATGCCGCCAAGGTCGGCGACCATGATCGGCAGCGCGGTCGAGACGATGGTCTGGCCAAGCGAGGCAAACAGCAGCGTCGCCGCCACGGCGCCCAGAACGAGCCGCACCGCGACATCGTCGGGCGCCTCCTCGTAATGGGCGGTTGTTTCGGTAAGTGACATTTCACGCGTTCCCAAGATATCAACACTGAAACCGCCCGTGCCGCCCTGTCCGGGAGGACAAGACAGGGCAGGCGCGGGCGGTCCGGATTTGAAACTGAATATGTGCCGATTGCAGATGCATGTCAATGTCATGCATTTGGTTGGGACAAGCAAATACGCACATGCTATGTGGAGCACATGAACCGAGACGATATCCTGAAGCAGAAGCTGGCCCGGGCCGGCGTCGACGCGGAACACACCCAGGCCGCGCTGGACATTGATGCCGTTCTGCAGGTCTGGCGCCGCCGGGTCTTCAAACGCGAACTGGGCTACCGGGCGCTGGACGAACTGGGCCTGCCCATCGACCTCGCGCAGCTCGACGTGCTGATGGCCGTCTGGGCGCCCGCCAACGAATTCGGCGACGAGGACAGGTCGGAAACGATGGTCTCCACCGTCGCGCAGCGGCTGAACATCGACCCCTCGCGCGCCAGCCGCATGACCTCCGAGCTGATCGGTCGCGGGATGCTCAAACGCTCCGTCAGCCAGGCCGACGCCCGCCGCACCGTGCTGGAGCTGACGGACAAGGGCGTGCGCATCGTCGACGCCGTGCGCAACTACAAGTTCCTCGTGCTGGGCAGCTACCTGCAGGCCTGGACCCGCGAGGAGATCGCCACCTTCCTGCCGCTCCTGGAACGGTTCAGCGCCTGGTCGGAAAGCGCCGCCTGCCCCTCCGGTCCGGTGGCTGACGAAATCGCCATCCTGCGCAACGGGCTTTCGGACCTCTCCGACACGGACTGACGCCGCCTGCCGCGTGCCGCCCGGCCAAACCTTGCCGGTTGGCTAACTTATCCTTTGACCAATAGTTATCCATGTGGAAAGCTATCCACATGGCTCAGCAACTCGATTCCTTTTTCGCCGCCCTCTCCGATCCGACCCGCCGGGCGGTGATCGAGCGGCTTGCGCGCGGACCGGCCGCCGTCTCCGACCTGCACGACGGTCACGACATGGCGCTGCCCTCCTTCCTCAAGCACCTCAACAAGCTGGAGGCGGCGGGCATCGTGCGCTCGATCAAGACCGGGCGCACCCGCATGGTCCACATCGAACCGGCGCCGCTTGCCGCCGCCGAGGACTGGCTCACCCGCCAGCGCAGCATCTGGGAGGGACGGCTCGACCGGCTGGCCCTTCTGGCCGAACGTCTCGAACAGGAGGACAGGACATGACTGACTTCACCACCATGACGCTGGAACGGCAGATCGCCTGCGCGCCCGACCGGCTGTTCCGCCTCCTGACCACGAAGGACGGGCGCGAGGCATGGGGCGCCCCCTCCGACACCGCCGTCGTGATCATCGACGCATTCGACTGCCGCCCCGGCGGCCACGAGAAGGCCCGCTGCGGCCCGAAGGAGGCGCCGGAGTTCGAGACCCACACCGCCTTCCACCGCGTCGACCCGGCCTGCCTCGTGTCGACGGAATCGCTGATCATCGGCGGCGAGCTTCTGTCGACCTCGCTCTGCACCCACGACATCGCGGCGCAGGACGGCGGCACGCACCTGACGGTCACGCTCCAGATCGCCAGCTTCGCCGGGCCCGACCTCTTCGACGATTACGCGCAGGGCTGGACCGGCGCGCTCGACTCGCTCACCCGCCTCGCGACCGAACCCGCCAACGCCTGACCACATACGAAATCACCTGCACGCAGGCCCGACCGCCGCCGCCCCACCGCGGACGGCGACCGGCGCCCCCGTGCCCGATCCGAAGGAGACCGCCATGACCACCACGGCCCACCACCACCAGAGCTTCACCCTCACCCGCGACATCGCCGCCGCGCCCGACACCCTCTGGCGGGCATGGAGCGACCCGGCCCTGAAGCGCGCCTGGTTCGCCGACAACGACGGCCCCGGCTGGGAAACGCTCGACCACACCCTCGACTTCCGCGAAGGCGGGACGGAAACGGGCCGCTTCCTGCACACCTCCGACGACCCCGCCATGGCCACCTTCAGGGGCGAGCACCGCAACGCCACCACCTACCTCGTTATCGAGGACAGGGCCCGCATCGTCTTTGCCTACACCATGTCGATCAACGGGCGCGTGCACTCCGCCTCGCTCGCCACCGTCACCTTCGAGCAAAGCGGCAAGGGCACCCGCCTCACCTTCACCGAAACCCTTCAGGGCATCGGCCAGACCGACGGCCCCGAGGGCCGCAAGCATGGCTGGACGGCCCTTCTGAACAACCTCGAACAAAGCGTCACGCAGCCGGCGCACTGACCGCCACGCCGCCCATACCGGCCCGCCGGACCGGCACCATTGCAACACCAGGTTGAAGAACGCCACCGCCGGACAGCATCCCGTTGCCCGCCCGCCGCACCTGCCCCGCCGCGCGGCCTTGCAAACAGGCACCTCCGGCCCGCATGGCGCATAAAAAGGCAAAAACCCCTTGCCAAGCCGCTTTTCACCCGCCTAGCCTGATGGAAACAGGGACAATTGTGCGCTTTCTACGCCGCATCGAGGGCGCACACCCCGTCACCAAACGGCGGGGCAATGGGTAAGGCGGCGGGCTTTCTGAATGGACATCACCTTTCTTCTGAACGGAGAGAGCGTGCACCTCGCGGGCGTCTCCCCGACGGCGACGCTTCTCGACTGGCTGCGCGAGGAACGGGGCCTGACCGGCACCAAGGAAGGGTGCAACGAAGGCGACTGCGGCGCCTGCACCGTCATGGTCACCGACGACCGCGGCGCCCGGGCACTCAACGCCTGCATCCTCTTCCTGCCCCAGTTGCACGGCAAGGCGGTCCGCACGGTCGAAGGCATCGCCGCCCCCGACGGCACGCTGCACCCGGTGCAGGAGGCGATGGTCGAGCTGCACGGCTCGCAATGCGGCTTCTGCACACCCGGCTTCATCGTCTCCATGGCGGTGGCACACCTGAACGGCGATGACGCCCACGACGACGCGCTGGCGGGCAACCTCTGCCGCTGCACCGGCTACGCGCCCATCGTCCGCGCCGCCCGTGCCGCCACCTCCGCCGCCGTCCCCGGCCACATGACGGACACCCCGCCCGAGGCCACGCCGCAGGAATTCGCCCCCGAAACGACCGAAGCGCTGGCCGACCTCTGCGCCCGGCACCCCGACGCCACGCTCGTGGCAGGCGCCACCGACGTCGGCCTCTGGGTGACGAAGGCGCTGAAACAGCCGCAGCCGCTGATCTTCCTCAACCGCTGCACCGGCCTCCAGCAGATCGAGGTGACCGACGACACGATCACCATCGGCGCGGGCGTCACCATGGACCGCGTGCGCGACCTCATGGCCGAACACCACCCCAGCTACGCCGAGATGATCCGCCGCTACGGCTCCGCCCAGGTGCGCAACGCCGCGACCATCGGCGGCAACGTCGCCAACGGCTCGCCCATCGGAGACAACCCGCCCGCCCTGATCGCGCTCGGCGCCACGCTGCACCTGCGCCACAGGGACGGCCCCCGGCAGATCCCGCTCGAGGACTTCTTCCTCGCCTACGGCAAGCAGGACCGCCGCCCCGGCGAATTCGTGGAGGCGATCTCCATCCCCCGCCAGCCCGACCGCCTCAGGGTCTACAAGCTGTCCAAGCGCTTCGATCAGGACATCTCCGCGGTCTGCGGCGCCTTCAACATCACGGTGGAGGACGGCATCGTCACCGGGGCCCGCATCGCCTTCGGCGGCATGGCGGCCACGCCGAAACGCGCCACCCATGTCGAACAGGCGATCACCGGCCAGCCCTGGGACGACCAGACCCTGATCGAGGCATGGGACGCCTGGGAGGCGGACTTCCAGCCGATGTCCGACATGCGCGCCTCCGCCGACTACCGTATCACCGCCGCCTGCAACATGCTCTCCCGCGTCTACCTCGACCAGATCGGGGCCCGGACCAACGTGCTGGAGGTGACGCCATGACCAGCTCGCCAGACCGCGTCCCAAACAGAGTCCCCCGCCGCCATGCCGGGCGCGCGCCCCTGCTTCTCTGCTTTGCAAATACTCATACTTCCCGTCGCGGCGGCCTGTCACGGGGCACCGCACGATGACCGTCCGCGCCCCGCTGCCGCACGACACCGCGCACCTGCACGTCACCGGGCAGGCCCGCTACACCGACGACATCCCGCTGCCCAAAGGCGCGCTGCACTTGGCCTTCGGCCTCTCGCCCGTCGCCCGCGGCACGCTGACCGCGCTCGACCTCGACCCGGTGCGCGCCGCGCCGGGCGTCGTGGGCGTCTGGGCCCATGGCGATCTGCCCTCCGACTGCGACTGCTCGCCCTCCAACCATGACGAGCCGATGCTCTCCGACGGCACCATCCACTACCTCGGCCAGCCGCTCTTCCTCGTGGCGGCGACAAGCCACCTCGCCGCCCGCCGCGCCGCCCGCCTCGCCGGGATCGAGACGGAGGAAGAGGCGCCGATCCTCACCGTCGACGACGCGCTCGAGGCCGGCAGCCGGTTCGAGGGCGGCCCGGTGGTCTGGTCGAAGGGCGACGCCGATGCGGCCATCGACGGCGCGCCCCATACGCTCGACGGCCGGATCGAGATCGGCGGCCAGGAACACTTCTACCTCGAAGGACAGGCCGCCGCCGCCGTGCCGATGGAGGATGGCGACATGCATGTCTACTCCTCCACCCAGCACCCGACGGAGATCCAGCACAAGGTCGCCCACGCGCTCCACATGAACATGCACAAGGTCCGGGTGGAGACGCGGCGCATGGGCGGCGGCTTCGGCGGCAAGGAAAGCCAGGGCAACGCGCTGGCCATCGCCTGCGCCGTGGTCGCCGCCGCGACCGGCCGCCCGGCAAAGATGCGCTACGACCGGGACGACGACTTCACCATCACCGGCAAGCGCCACGATTTCCGGATCGACTACCGCGTGGGCTTCGACGACGCGGGCCGGGTAGAGGGCATCGCCTTCACCCAGTGTGCCCGCTGCGGCTGGGCACAGGACCTGTCGCTGCCCGTGGCCGACCGGGCGATGCTGCACGCCGACAACGCCTATCACCTGCCCGCCGTGCGCATCGAAAGCCACCGGCTGAAGACCAACACCCAGTCCGCCACCGCCTTCCGCGGCTTCGGCGGCCCGCAGGGCATGGTCGGGATCGAGCGGGTGATGGACCACATCGCCCACACGCTGGGGCTGGATCCGCTCGCCGTGCGGCAGGCGAACTACTACACTGCCGCGCCCGCGGACGCGGCCGAGGCGCCCCCCGCCACCGCGCCGGGCCAGCCGGAAGACACCTCCACCGACGGACGGCAGCACCACGCCCCCGACCCTTCGGTCGAGCATACCTCGCGCGGGGACACCCAGGCGGGTCCCGAAGGCGACACCCCCGTCGCGCCCGAAGGCGTGCAGACCACGCCCTACGGCCAGCCGGTCGAGGACTTCCTGCTGCACGAAATGACGGAGGCGCTGATCGAGTCGTGCGACTACCACGACCGCCGCGCCGCGATCGAGCAATGGAACGCTCAGAACCCGATCCTGCAGAAGGGCATCGCCCTCACCCCGGTGAAGTTCGGCATCTCCTTCACGCTGACCCACCTCAACCAGGCGGGCGCGCTGGTGCATGTCTACCAGGACGGCTCCATCGCGCTGAACCACGGCGGGACGGAGATGGGACAGGGCCTGTTCCAGAAGGTGGCGCAGGTGGCAGCGTCGGTCTTCGGCGTGCCCATGTCCGCCGTGCGCATCACCGCCACCGACACCGCCAAGGTGCCCAACACCTCGGCGACCGCCGCCTCCTCCGGCTCCGACCTGAACGGCGCCGCCGTGGCCAATGCCTGCGCCAAGCTGCGCAATGCCATGGCCGCGCACCTCGCCCGGCTGCACGACGCGCCGGCCGAGAAGGTCGTCTTCGCCGATGGCCACGTCATCCTGGGCGACACGCGGCTGACCTTCGCGGAGGCCGCCGCGCAATGTTACCAGGGCAGGGTCGGGCTGTCGGCCACCGGCTTCTACGCCACGCCGGACATCTCCTGGGACCGGGTGAAGGGCCAGGGCCGGCCGTTCTACTACTTCGCCTACGGCGTCGCCTGCACGGAGGTCGTCCTCGACACCCTGACGGGCGAGAACCGCATCCTGCGCACCGACATCCTGCACGACGCGGGCAGTTCGCTGAACCCTGCCATCGACATCGGGCAGGTGGAGGGCGGCTACGTGCAGGGCGCGGGCTGGCTCCCCACCGAGGAACTGGTCTGGGACGACGAGGGCCGCCTGCGGACCCACGCGCCCTCGACCTACAAGATCCCCGCCTGCTCCGACCGGCCGGACGTGTTCAACGTGGCGCTCTGGGACGGGCGCAACGTGAAGCCGACGATCTACCGCTCGAAGGCTGTGGGCGAACCGCCCCTGATGCTCGGCATCTCCGCCTTCCTCGCGCTGTCGGACGCGCTCAGCTTCTGCGGCCCCAACTACCCGGCGCTCGACGCGCCCGCCACGCCGGAACGGCTGCTGATGGCGGTCCGCCGGGTCCGCGGCGAGGACGGCGCATGAGCTTCGACCGCGACGCCCTCGCCCGCGCCTGCGCCGCACATGGCCGGGTGGCGCGGGTCGTGGTGGCGGCGACGCAGGGCTCCACCCCGCGCGAAACCGGCGCGTCGATGCTGGTCTGGGCCACGCCGGAGGGCTTCGGGCAGGAGGGCACCATCGGCGGCGGCGCGCTGGAGCTGGAGGCCGCGCAACGCGCCTTCTCCCGCACCGGGCTCAGCCGCCACCCGCTCGGCCCCGCCCTGGGCCAGTGCTGCGGCGGCGCCGTGACGCTCCTGACCGAACAGTTCACCACCGAAACCCTGCCGCCGCCCGCCGCCCTCTACGCGCGCGGCCCGGGCGAGGCGCCGCTGCCCGTCCGCCGCCTCGCCGACCGCGCCCGCGCGCAGGGCGAGACGCCTGCCCCGCAGCTTCTTGGCGACTGGATGGTGGAGCCGATGACCCCGCCGCGCCGCCCCCTGTGGATCTGGGGCGCGGGCCACGTCGGCCGGGCGCTGGTCAACACCCTTGCCCCCCTGCCGGACCTCGCGATCACCTGGATCGACACCGCGCCCGACCGCTTCCCAGCCACCGTGCCGGACGGCGTCACGCCCCTCCCCGACGCCGAACCCCAGCGCCTCATGCGCCACGCCCCGCCCGACGCGCACCACCTGATCCTGACCTACAGCCACGCGCTCGACCTCGCGCTCTGCCATGCGGCGCTGTCCCACCGCTTCGCCTTCTGCGGGCTGATCGGGTCGGACACGAAGCGCGCCCGCTTCACCCGCCGACTGCGTGACCTCGGCCACACCGACGCCCAAATAAACCGCATCTGCTGTCCGATCGGGCACAAAGCCTTCGGCAAGCACCCGCAGGCCATTGCCATCGGCGTCGCCGCGCAGATACTCCGCCCCGACAGTGAGAAAGATCAAAAGTGGACGATCCCCTCCTCCGCATCGACGGCCTGACCAAGGCCTACCCCGGCGTGATCGCCAACAGCGACGTGTCCTTCGACATCGGCCGCTCGGAGATCCACGCGCTCCTGGGCGAGAACGGCGCGGGCAAGTCGACGCTGGTCAAGATGATCTACGGGCTGGTGAAACCCGACAGCGGGACGATGACGCTCGACGGCCAGCCCTACCGGCCCGCCAAGCCCTCCGAGGCGCGGCAGGGCGGCGTCGCCATGGTCTTTCAGCATTTCTCTCTTTTTGAAGCGCTGAACGTGGCCGAAAACGTGGCGCTCGGCATGGAAAACCCGCCGCCCATGCGCGATCTCGCCCGGCAGATCCGCGAGGTCTCCGAAAATTACGGCCTGCCGCTCGACCCGTCGCGCACCGTCGGCACGCTCTCCGCCGGCGAACGTCAGCGGGTCGAGATCATCCGCTGCCTCCTGCAGGAGCCGCGCCTGCTGATCATGGACGAACCCACCTCGGTGCTGACCCCGCAGGAGGTGGACATCCTGTTCGAAACGCTGCGGAAACTGAAGTCCGAAGGCACCTCGATCCTCTACATCTCCCACAAGCTCGAAGAGATCCGCGCGCTCTGCGACACGGCGACGATCCTGCGCCTCGGCAAGCTGGTCGACACCTGCACGCCCGCCGACACCACTGCCCGCGAACTGGCCGAGATGATGGTCGGCACGACCTTCGCCACACCCGAATCCCGCGCCACCGAAAAGGGCGAGGTGCTGCTCGAGGCGCGCGACCTGACGCTGCCTGCCCCCGGCGCCTTCGGCACGCCGCTCCGCGGCGTGACCTTCGAGGTCCGCGGCGGCGAGGTGCTGGGCATCGGCGGCGTCGCGGGCAACGGGCAGGACGAATTGCTGATGGCGCTTTCGGGCGAACGGCTCTCTGCCCCCGGATCGCTGTTCCTCAAGGGGCAGGACATGTCCCGTCAGGGCCCCGCCGCCCGCCGCGCCGAAGGGCTGCTGACCGGGCCCGAGGAACGCCTTGGCCACGCCGCCGCCCCCGACATGAGCCTGACGGAAAACGCCGTGCTCACCGCCGCCCTGCGCAAGGGGCTGGTGAAAAGCGGTTTCATCGACTGGTCGAAGACCCAGACCTTCGCCGAGGAGGTCATCAGCCACTTCGACGTGCGCACCCCCGGCCCCGGCACCGCCGCCCGCGCGCTCTCGGGCGGGAACCTGCAGAAATTCGTCGTCGGCCGCGAGATCGCCCAGAACCCCGACGTGCTGATCCTGAACCAGCCGACATGGGGCGTCGACGCCGCCGCCGCCGCCTTCATCCGTCAGTCGATCCTCGACGTGGCCGCCCGGGGCGGCGCTGTCGTGGTCATCAGCCAGGACCTCGGCGAATTGATGGAAATCTCCGACCGTTTCGGCGCCCTGAACGAAGGCCGCCTTTCCGCCACCCGCCCCGTCTCCGACCTCGATACCGAGAAGATCGGCCTGATGATGGGCGGCGCGCATGACATGGAGGTGGCCCATGTGCACGGCTGACCCGCGAACCGCCGCCCGCGCATGCACCGGAGCCGCCGCATGATCCGGCTGGAGAAACGCCCGCAGCCGTCGCGGCTCTGGTCTGCGCTGACGCCGGTGATCGCGGTGATCCTGACCATGATCGCCGGGGCCGCGCTTTTCGCCGCCCTTGGCGCCAACCCGTTCGAGGCGATCCGCACCCTGTTCTGGGACCCGCTCTTCCACCCGCAGTTCGCCGCCTACTCGCGCCCGCAACTGCTGGTAAAGGCCGCGCCGCTGATCCTGATCGCCATCGGCCTGTCCATCGGCTTCAAGGCCGGGATCTGGAACATCGGCGCCGAAGGCCAGTACATCATGGGCGCGATCTGCGGCGCCGGGGCGGGCCTTGCCTTCTACCCGTCCGAAAGCCCGCTGATCTTCCCGCTGATGATCCTTGCGGGCGCGCTTGGCGGCTGGGCCTGGGCAATGATCCCGGCGATCCTGCGCACCACGCTCGGCACCAACGAGATCCTCGTCTCGCTCATGCTGGTCTACGTGGCCGAGACCATCCTCGGCTCCGTCTCCACCGGGCTTCTGCGCAACCCCGAAGGCATGGGCTTCCCCGGATCGCGCAACCTGAAACAATGGGACGCCGCCCACAACGCCGAGATCATCTCGGGCACGGGCGCGCACTGGGGGGTGGTCGCGGCGCTGATCGCGGTGATCTTCGCCTACATCATGCTGTCGCGGCACATGCTGGGCTTTCAGGTCCGGCTGACCGGCGAGGCGCCCCGCGCCGCGCGCTTCTCCGGCGTGAACCCGGCGCGAATCGTGCTGTTCTGCCTCGGCCTCTCGGGCCTGCTGGCGGGTATGGCAGGCTTGTTCGAGGTCTCCGGCCCCGCGGGCCAGATCAGCATCGACTTCAACTCCGGCTATGGCTTCACCGCGATCATCGTGGCCTTCCTCGGGCGGCTGAACCCCATCGGCATCCTGCTGGCCGGGCTGCTGATGGCGCTGACCTACATCGGCGGCGAACTGGCGCAGCTGATGCTGGGCCTGCCGGGCGCCTCGATCCAGCTCTTCCAGGGGATGCTCCTGTTCTTCCTGCTGGGCACCGACGTGTTCATCAACTACCGCCTGCGCTTCGGCCGGGGGGAGGTCGCCGCATGACCGCCGCCCTCCGCCGCACCGACATCGCCACGGCAACCGTGGCCTCCGGCCTCCGTCACCAGACCGGGCGCAGCGGCCCGGCCGTCCCGCCCTTCCCCGCCGCGCCGCTCCGACGCACCGTGCAGGCGGCCCCCGGGCTGGCGGGCACCCTGCCGCGCGGCCCGCTGCGCCTCTCGGCGGTCGCGGCGGTCGGGATCGCGCCCGGATCTGCCGCGTCGTTTCTCTGGATCAAGGTGTAGACCCGCATGGACCTCAGTTCGATCAGCCCCGTCCTCCTGATTGCCTCCATCATGGTCTCGGCCACGCCGATCCTGCTGGCCGCCATCGGCGAGATGGTGGTGGAAAAGGCCGGCGTCCTGAACCTCGGCGTCGAGGGCATGATGATCATCGGCGCCGTTACCGGTTTCGCCACCGCCGTCAGCACCGGCTCGCCGTTCCTGGGCTTCGTCGCCGCCTCCCTGGCCGCCGCGATCTTCTCCATGGCGTTCGGCCTGCTCACCCAGTTCCTGCTGTCCAACCAGGTCGCCACCGGCCTCGGGCTGTGGATGATCGGGCTGGGCGTGTCCTCGCTGGTGGGCAAGTCCTACGAGGGGATGAAGTCCCCGCCCACCCCCAAGCTCGACATCCCCGTGCTGTCTGACCTGCCGGTCGTCGGCCGGATGCTCTTCAGCCACGACGCCATGGTCTACCTCTCGCTGCTGCTGGTGCTGGCCGTCTGGGCCTTCCTCAAGTTCACCCGCGCCGGCCTGATCCTGCGCGCCGTCGGCGAAAGCCACGACAGCGCCCACGCGCTCGGCTACAAGGTCGTGCTGATCCGGCTGGCCGCGATCTTCTTCGGCGGCGCCTGCGCGGGCCTCGGCGGCGCCTACATCTCGCTCGTGCGCGTCCCGCAATGGACCGAGGGCATGACCGCCGGGATCGGCTGGATCGCGCTCGCCATCGTGGTCTTCGCCTCCTGGCGGCCGGGCCGCGTGCTGATCGGCGCCTACCTCTTCGGCGGGATCAACGTGCTCCAGCTCAACCTGCAGGCCGTCGGCGCCAACGTGCCCGTCGCGCTGCTCTCGGCCTCGCCGTTCATCGTGACGATCCTCGTGCTTGTCATCATCTCCGCACGCGGGCATCACGGCGCGCCGGCCTCGCTCGGGCGACCGTTCCACGCCACCACCTGACCCATGGCCCGCGACACCGACACCGGGCTATCGTGCACCACGACGGACAGGCCGCACCGGACACGACGCTCAACGACACACCGACACAACGACAACCAAGGGAGTTGAAACATGAACCGCAGAACCCTGCTGACCACCGCCGCGCTCGCGCTCTCGCTCGGGCAGGCCGCCTTTGCACAGGACCCGGTGACCGCCGGCTTCATCTACGTGGGCCCCGTCGGTGACGGCGGCTGGACCTACGAACACAACCAGGGCCGCCTCGCGGTCGAGGAGCACTTCGGCGACAAGGTAAAGACCATCTTCCAGGAAAGCGTGCCGGAAGGCGCCGACGCCGAACGCGCGATCACCCAGATGGCCCTGTCGGGCGCCGACATCATCTTCACCACCTCCTTCGGCTACATGGACCCGACCATCGCCGTCGCCGAGAAGTTCCCGGACGTGAAGTTCGAGCACGCCACCGGCTACAAGACCGCCGACAACGTGGGCGTCTACTCCGCGCGCTTCTACGAAGGCCGCGCGATCCAGGGCCACATCGCCGGCAAGATGACCAAGACCAACAAGATCGGCTACATCGCCTCCTTCCCGATCCCCGAGGTCATCCGCGGCATCAACTCCGCCTACATCCACGCCAAGAAGGTGAACCCCGATGTCGAGTTCTCGATCATCTGGGCCTACACCTGGTTCGATCCGGCGAAAGAGGCCGACGCCGCCCGCGCGCTGATCGAGAACGGCGCGGACGTGATCCTGCAGCACACCGACTCCACCGCGCCGCAGGCCGCCGCACAGGAAGCCGGTGACGTCATCACCTTCGGCCAGGCCTCCGACATGATCGAATACGCGCCGACGCCGCGCGTCTCCTCGATCATCGACAACTGGGCGCCCTACTACATCGACCGCATCCAGGCGGTGATGGACGGCACCTGGGAATCGGACAACACCTGGGACGGCATCGGCGCCGGCATGGTCGGCATCGGCGAGATCACCGACGCCGTGCCCGAAGACGTGAAGGCCGAGGCGCTGGCCCTGAAGGACAGCATCGCGTCGGGCGAATACCACCCCTTCACCGGCCCGTTGAACAAGGCGGACGGCTCCGTCTGGCTGGCCGAGGGCGAAACCGCCTCCGACGCCGACCTCGCAAGCCTGAGCTTCTATGTCGAGGGCATCGACGCGGAAATCCCGCAGTAAGCCCGGAAACGACCGGCGCCGCGCCCTTCGGGGCGCGGCGTCATCATCCCTTCGCAAAACAGGCCTGCAACCGCCGGTGCGCCCGGCCCCGGCCCTCAGCCGATCTCGTCCTCCATGCAGTTCAGTTGCCCCGTCTCGGGCGTGGTCAGAAGCGCCTCGCGGCCCTTGGTCCAGAACTCGTAGGCCCCGTCGAAACTCTCGCCCTCGTAACGCGCCCCTGACCCGGAAATCGCCTGCGTCAGGGCCACGTCCTTGTCGCTCCACTTGAGCGAAACCAGCCCCTCTGCCCCGTTCACGAAGACGGCAGAGATCCCGGCGTTCAGCCCGCCGCAGACATAGGCCAGCGGCCCGATGGTGATGCCTGCCGCGTCGTCGCTGCGGGCGTTGGCATAGCCCATGCGCAGCTCGTGCATCCGCATGGCGTAATTCTCCGCCACGCAGCCGGCCATGTCGTCCGCCTTCCAGCAGTCGTTGCGGCCCTTGATCCAGCCGCGCTGCATCGCCTTCAGCTCGTTCATCCGGTCCGCGCCAAGGTTCGGGTCGTTCACCGCAAGCCCGTAAAGCCGCGCCATCTCCCGGTCGAGTTCGGCCAGCACGTCGTTGTTGCAGATCATCTCCTCGACGGAGCCGTCGGCCTTGCTGCAGTCAAAGGCCGGATCGGCGGCAAGCGCCACGCCCGGCGCGGTGGCAGCAAGGGCGGCGAAAATCAAAGATGTCGGAATGCGGGTCATGCTCACTCTCCCTGAAGGTGCACGATTGTCCGCTGTCCCGGCCGGGCCTGTCAAAGGAAATGCAGCGCGGTCCAGTCCGCGACAGATCCGCCCGTTAACCACCTTTTCCCGCCTGTTGCGCAACGCACGGTGCAAAAGGTTACCAACCGGCCGGAACGAGGGGTCGAAACGGCCGGTTCACCAGTAACGGCGCGTCCATCTTCGTGAAGACTTCCTTGCGCCTAGATGTGCCGGAACGGGGCCCCACAAGATCTGGCCCGTTGCAGGCAGGCGCACGCTCCATCAACCCGTGCGTGCGCTGGGTTAACTGCGCCCCCTCGCGGCGCAGAGGTGAATTTGCCTTAACTCTCGGCTGTCTGGGGCTTTTCCGGACTGTTCCCGACACGCGCCCAGCGCCTTTGACAGGCGTGCACAGCTTCGCCCCTGCAGGCTCTCACGCGGCGTCTGTCACAGGCCTACCGGCCCGCGGACCGATGCGCCACTTCACTCGATCTCCGTAATATTCTCCAACGATCCTAAGACGTTGCACCCGAGCGTCACGCGCAGCGCACCGATCAGATCGTCCACCGTTTCGGCGTTCAGGTACTGCCCGCCGGTGTCGTCGGCAAGGCAGCGCGCCACGCTCTCCGTCTCCGTGTCGGGCGTATTCCAGTCCCAGTGATCGCTCCGCACCTTGAAGCCGATGACATGCACCGTCAGCCCCGGCGCCTCCCGCGCGAATTCCGCCGCCAGCTGGCACGGCGTCCCCCCGCAGGTCTCCTTCCCATCCGTCACCAGCACCACCGCACCCGGCGTGTGGAGGTAGTCGAGCGTCTCCGCCGCCAGCCGCACACCATCCGTGAGGGCCGTCCCACCGGCCGGTCTAAGCCCCTCGATTTCCGAGATAATCGGCGCATCCGCCTGCCATTGCGGCCTCAGCCGCAGGTCAACGTTCCGGCAGGTCCGGTCGCCGCCGGGGCCGTAGATCACCAGTCCCAGCCGCCGCAGCACCGCGATGTCCGGCAGCACCTGACGCATCGCCTGCCGCGCCTGAACGATTCGCGGCTCGCCTATCGCGTTGAACCCGATCTCCGCCATCGACCCCGACCCGTCGAACACGATCATCGCATCCTCCGTACAACTCTCCCCCGCCGACACGGGCAAGGCGGTCATCGCGGCAAGCGTCAGACAAAGAGCTTTCATGAAACTCCTCCTCCCCGACAGCCTGCCCGCCCCCCGTGAGTCTGTCGAGTCCCGCGCACACCACCGGACCAGCCGCCGCCTTAACCCGCTGACAGAAAGCCGTTTTCCCGGCATTGGACAATGGTCGCATCCGCGGCATTCCACGCGAGACACCACCGGGCGCCCCTGACACGCCAAAGCAAACGCCTCCTCATATCTCGCTTCCCGTGCGGCCCGCGCCGTGCCAGTCTCTGCGCCATGACCCTGACCACGATCTCGGGCGACACGCCCGCCCGCTTCGCCTTTGGCACCATGCAGTTCGGCGGCACCGCCGACGAACGCGCCAGCGCCGAAATGTTCGAGGCCTGCCGCGCCGCAGGCATCCGCCACTTCGACACGGCCTACGTCTACACCGACGGCGCCTCCGAGACCCTGCTGGGCCGATTCGCGGCGGCCGAGCGCGAACGGCTGTTCATCGCGACGAAGGCCAGTTTCCCCGGCGGCGCCTCCCGTCACAACATACTGACAACGCTCGACGAAAGCCGGAAACGGCTGGGCATGGACACGGTCGATCTCTACTACATGCACCGCTGGGACGCCGACACGCCGCTGGAGGAAACCTTCGAGACGCTGGCCGAGGTGCAGGCCGCGGGCAAGATCCGCTACATCGGCGTCTCGAACTACGCCGCCTGGCAGGTGATGAAGGCCCAGGCCACAGCCGTGCGCTTCGGCACGAAGATCGACGTCATCCAGCCGATGTACAACCTCGTGAAACGGCAGGCCGAGGTCGAGATCCTGCCCATGTGCCAGTCCGAAGGCATCCTCCCCGTGCCCTACTCGCCGCTGGGCGGCGGCCTCCTGACAGGGAAGTACGCGCGCGGCGGCAGCGGACGGCTCGCCACAGATGAACGCTACGCCAAACGCTACGGCGAGGCACAGATGCACGAGACCGCCCGCGCGCTGGCCGACCTGGGCGAAGAGATCGGGACCGACGCGGCGACGCTTGCGGTGGCCTGGGTCGCGCTGCATCCTTCCCGGCCCGCGCCGATCCTGTCAGCCCGGTCGGAGGCGCAGCTTCGCCCTTCGCTCGCGGCGATGAACTGGCCGATGGACAAGGACCTCTACGACCGCATCACCGCGCTGGGACCTACGCCGCCCCCCGCCACGGACCGGCTGGAAGAGGCCTGATCCCTAGGCGTTACAGGGTGTAGGGTGGGGGTTCCGGGCCTGTCGGGCCCGGGTTCGCCACCCGTCTTACCGCCAGCGCACGACCTCGTCGGGACTGGCGCGCTCGGTACGGAAGCTGTTCGCCGGATGGTCGCGGTCGGGCATCCCGAAGGCGATCCCGCACAGCACGTCCCGGTCATCGGCCACGTCGAACCACTCCCGCATGAAGGGCGAGAACCCGGCGACGGAGGCCATGGCCACGGCACCGATACCCCGCGCCTCCAGCCCCAGCAGCACCGCGGTCACATAGGCGCCGCAGTCGAGCACGCCGTAGGCGCCCAGCACCTTCGGAGTGGTGATCAGCAGGAAGCCCGTGGCGCCGAACAGCCGGAAGTTCTCCTGCATCTGCCGGCCCGAGGCCACGCGGTCGCCCTTCTCGATCCCCAGCGCGCCGTAAAGCTGCCAGCCGCACGTCCTGCGCCGGTCCTTGTAGACACCGTCCCAAGCCTTCGGGAACGGGATGTCGGTCGCGTGTGCGCCGGACTGCGCATGCTCGAAGAAGGCGGGGGCCAGACGGGCGGTTTCCTCCGGCCCGCAGGCGTGGACCTCCCACGGCTGCGAGTTGCACCACGACGGCACCTGCTGCGCATCGCGCAGAGCCGCCTCCACAAGCGCCCGGTCGACAGGTTGATCCGTGAACGCACGGCAGGAGGCCCGCGCGCGCAGAAGCGCTCCGAAGCTGGCGGCCAGCGTATTCTCCTTCGTCATATCAGACCCTCCTGTCTCAAGGTCTCGCGTATCTCCGCCCCTTTTGCGCCCCGCGGTGCGATGTCGCCGGTGCCGAGCACCACGCCGTCGAAGCGCGGTGCCGGTGCGGGCACACCG
Source organism: Sagittula sp. (assembly GCF_052825245.1). Classification (NCBI taxonomy): domain Bacteria; kingdom Pseudomonadati; phylum Pseudomonadota; class Alphaproteobacteria; order Rhodobacterales; family Roseobacteraceae; genus Sagittula; species Sagittula sp. The sequence goes on along the minus strand of NZ_JBRBWD010000030.1, from coordinate 5,764 downwards.
TCCTGCCAGATGCCCCGCGCCGCGATGTGGGGATCCTGCTGCGCCTCGGCCGGGCTCAGCACCGGCGCGACGCAGGCGTCGGAGCCGTCGAACAGCGACACCCATTCATCCCGCGGCCGCGCGGCGAAGAGGCCCGCCAGCCGCGCGGTCTGAACCGGCCACTGCACGGGATCGAACTGTTCGGCAAAGGCCGGATCGCCCCCGAGCCCCATGATCTCCAGGAACTCCGCGTAGAACTTCGGTTCAAGGCATTGCACCGCGACATGGCCTCCATCGGCGCAGACATAGCAGCGCGACCAGTGTGGCCCGTCCAGCAGCGACGCGCCACGCGCCTCGCGTGAGAACATCGGCCCCATGGAGAGCAGCAACGACAGCATGTGTGAGGTGCCGTCGACGATGGCCGCGTCCACGACACAGCCCTTGCCGGTTCTCCGCGCGTTCAGCACGCCGCTCAAGATGCCGACCGTGAGGTAGAGCGCCCCACCGCCGATATCGCCCAGCAGGGTCGGCGGCACGCCGGGGACATCGCCCGGAAGGCCGCCGTAAAACAGCGTGCCACTCAGCCCGGCGTAGTTCAGATCGTGCCCGGCCTGTCGCGCGCGCGGCCCGTCCTGTCCCCAGCCCGTCATCCGCCCGTAGACCAGCCCCGGGTTCAGCGCGTGCGCCACCTCCGGCCCGAGGCCGAGCCGTTCCATCACCCCGGGCCGCATCCCCTCGATCAGCGCGTCGGAACGGGCGATCAGGGCCTTGGCGACAACGATGTCCTCTGGCGTCTTCAGATCCAGCACGATGGACCGCTTGCCCCGGTCGAGCAGGTTATTCGGCTGTTTCGACGGGTTGTCGGGGGTGGCACGGTGGATGACGGTCACCTCCGCACCAAGGTCCGCCAGGTGCATGGCGGCGAAGGGGGCGGGGCCAAGGGCCTCGAACTCGAGGATGCGCAATCCGGTCAGCATGCCCGCACTGGAGCGCAAGTCGGACCGGAAGGAAAGGGGATTTGCGCCGTTCGGCGGCCAGCCAAGGCGGCGCACAGCCCCGCCCTGCATCCGGTTTCGCGACGACTGTGCCGGGGCCGCACCGACAGCCCGTGCCCGGAACCGTCCGTGCGCGCCCTCTCAGCCGAGTTCGTCCGCGTAGGCCAGGATCGCGCCTGCCATCACCCGCACCGCCAAGTCCATGTCGGCGGCGGAGGCGAATTCGTCGGGTCGGTGGCTGATACCGCCCCGGCACCGCACGAACAGCATCGCGATCGGGCAAAGGTCTGCCATCGCCGACGCATCGTGGGTGGCTCCCGAGGGGATGGTCAGCGGCACGAGGTCTGCCTTGCCGATAGCCCCTTCCAACGCCCGCGTCAGACCGGGATCGCAGACCGCCGCAGGCTGCGCGTAGGTCCGGACCGCACTCAGGTCGCAGTTGGAGTCGAAACAGATATCCCGCGCCAGCGCCATGGCCTCCGCCTCGAAGGCCTCGCGGAGGGTGTCCTGCGGCGCGCGTATCTCAAGCGGGAAGCGGACATCGGCGGGGATGGCGTTCACCGCGCCGGGTTTCAGGGCCAGCGTGCCTACCGTTGCCCGCAGGTCCGGAACCTGCCCCGCCGCGTCGCTGATAGCCGCAATGATCCGCGACGCCGCCACCAATGCATCCCGCCGCCCGTCCATGGGCACGGTCCCGGCGTGGCCGGTCTCTCCGGTGATGCGCATGTCGAAGCGGGAAATCCCGCAGATCGCACTGACGGCGGCGACGGGCAGGTCCTCGGCCTCGAGCACCGGACCCTGTTCGATGTGTGCCTCCAGATAGGCCACGACATCCCGCCGGGCGCGTTGCACCGCGCCGATCTTGTCCACCGCCACACCGAAGGCCCGCATCGCGTCGCGCATCGCCACATCGTCGCGGTCGGTCATGTCCAGCGCCTCGGCCTTCAGCGTGCCGGCCAGCGCGCGGGGGCCGATCAGGGCCGTCGGGAAGCGCACGCCCTCCTCGTCGGCAAAGGCCAGCACCTCCAGCGCGAAAGGCAGCGCGGGCAGGCGATCCTTCAGCGCGCCGGCTACAAGGCATCCGAGCGCGATGCCCATGATCCCGTCGAAGGCACCGCCCGAGGGGACGCTGTCCTGATGCGACCCGATCATCAGGACCGGCTTGCCTTCCGGGTTCGGACTGCGGCCCACCAGCGTTCCGGCGGCGTCCTGCGCGGGCTCCAGCCCGGCGTCCGTCATCCACGACGCGATCTGGTCGAGGGCTGCGCGGTGGTGTTCCGTCCATGGCAGGCGAGTCACACCTTCGGCACTTGCCGAGGCGCGTGCAATCGCGTCCAATCGGGAGGCGGCGGTCTCTCCGTAGGTCATCTCACCCTTGTATTTATCATGATAAATTGATTCACTTGGTATCTTAACGCATTCGCCCCAGCAGTCACGTCCGCATTCCATGTCCTCCCTTCCCACCCCTCCTCAACGCCGATCCCGCCCCGTGCGGGTGGCCGACGCGATCAAGGACTGGGTGGTGGAACAGGGACTGAAACCCGGGGACCGGCTGCCCGGCGAGACCGAACTGATCCAGCGCTTCGCCATGTCCAAGGGCACCATCCGCGAGGCGCTCCGGCTGTTGCAGGCGCAGGGGCTGGTGGAGACCAAGACAGGCCCGGGCGGCGGCCTCTTCGTCGGTGAAGTGTCACGCGAGCGGGCGCGGGCGCTGCTGGCGAATTTCTTCTACTTCCAGCACATCACCATCGACGACATATACCAGGTCCGCATCGCGCTGGAGCCGGAGATGGCAGCCAGTCTTGCCGGGCGCCTGACCGAGGACCAGTTGGCAGAACTGTCCGCGATCATGGAGGACTACGCCCAGCCCGCCGCCGACGCGGAGGAGGAGCGGGTGCAGCATGTCTCGTCACTGAAGTTTCACGCCCGTCTGGCGGACTTCGGCGAGAATGCGATGCTCGGGTTCTTCATCGGCTTCATGGCGCAGATCCTGACCGACCTGACGGTCTACAAGCGGCTTTACACCCAGCCGAACCACGACCTCTGGCGGAACGGACGCGAGCACCAGATCGACCTGATCGCCGCGCTGCGCGATGGCGACGCGGAAGCCGCGCGGCGCATCATGCGCGAACACATGCAGGAGGCGCGGCAAATGATGGAAGATCAGGAAGCCGAAGTGATGAAGCGGTTCATCGTGTGAAGCGGCCTGCGTTGTTGCCGTGAAACCCGTTGCAGGTCAGGTATCGGCGACCGGCAGTTCGGTCGAGGCGAACGGCAGCGCGCGGTAGGGATCGTCCGCCACGGGCACATGGCGCAGCCAGTCGGCATAAAGGCCGTTGGTCGCGTGGCCATGCAGGACCCGCAGGGCCGCAAGCGGGGCTTCGGAGTAATCCACGCGCAACGTCATCGGCGGCGTCGTCCGGCTGACCACCAGCAGCGCCGCGGACAAGAGCCCCCGACTGTCGCCACCTGCGCGCGAGGCCGTCTCCAACGCGGTCAGAAGCCGCTCATCCAGCCCGCCTTTGCCGGTCAGGAACCCCTCGAGGCAGGCATCCAGCACCGACTCGGAGGCAAGGAGGTTGCCTGCCACCACGACGCCCGGCGCCTCGCGCGCCCCGGCGACAGAGATGCTGTTCGCTCCTGTGAAATGGGCGGTCGCCCCGGTCAGGTCGAGCGCCGACATCTGCCGTTCGGCCTTTCCGGTGTCTGGCGTGGTGACGCGCGCCACGGCCTCCGCTGCCGGAACTCCGCTGCGCATGAGGGCCAGCGCCTCCGTCCCCCACATCGTCGAGGGGAGAGACCCCTGTGAGGCGGTCATGCCCGATTCGGCGTCTCCGCGCAGGACCCAGCCCCCGACACACAGGCTGCCCGTGGTGGCCGCCCCCCCGCAAGCGCCCGTTTTTTCGTCGTATGCGAGGATCGAAATTGTCATGGATGGGTCCTTTCGTCGTCGGACTTGAATTTATCATGAAAATTTGCCCCATTTCAATTTATCATGATAAATTAACCGCAGCCGGTGACGGCCCGGATGAAAAAACAGGAGAGGAACCCAATGTTGCTACTCAAAATGACCCGCCGCGGCCTGATGGCTGCCGGTACGGCGCTGGCGTTGACCCTGGCCACGGTGCCGGGCGCGCAGGCGCAGACGCCCCCGGGCGTGCTGATCGTCGGCCAGATCGCCGAGCCCAAGGCGCTGGACCCGGCAGCGGTGACGGCGGTGAACGACTTCCGCATCCTGATGAACGTCTACGACGGGCTGGTGCGCTACAAGGACGGCACGCTGGAGGTCGAACCTGCGCTGGCGGAAAGCTGGGAGATCTCCGAGGACGGGACCGAGTATACCTTCAAGCTGCGCGAGGGCGTGAAGTTCCACGACGGTTCCGACTTCAACGCCGAGGCGGTGAAGTTCAACTTCGACCGGATGCTGAACGAGGATCACCCCTACCACGACACTGGCCCCTTCCCGCTCGCCTTCTTCTTCTCGGCGGTGGAGAACGTCGAGGCGGTGGACGACCTGACGGTGAAGTTCACGCTGGGCAGCCCCTACGCGCCGTTCCTGTCGAACCTCGCCTATCCCACCGGCCTGATCGTGTCGCCCGCGGCGGTGGAGCAACACGGCGCGGACTTCGGCCGCAACCCGTCCGGCACCGGCCCCTTCAAGTTCGCCGAGTGGCGGTCGAACGAGGCCGTGGTCGTGGAAGCCAACCCAGACTACTGGGACGGCGCGCCCGAACTGCAGGCCGTCGTCTTCCGCCCGATCACCGACGCCAACACCCGCACCGCCGAGATGCTGGCAGGCGGCATCGACCTGATGGTCGAAGTGCCCCCGGTCGCCTTGTCGGAATTCCAGTCGGATGCCTACCAGGTCTTCGAACAGGCCGGTCCCCACGTCTGGTTCCTGATCCTGAACGCCAAGGAAGGCCCATTCGCCGACAAGGCCGTGCGGCAGGCGGCGAACTACGCGATCAACAAGGAAGCGCTGGTCAACGAGGTGCTGGAAGGCACCGCGGACGTGGCCGCGGGACCCACGCCGCCCGCCTTTGCCTGGGCTTACAATTCCGAGCTGGAGCCCTATCCCTATGACCCGGAGAAGGCCAAGGCGATGCTGGCGGATGCCGGGGCCGAGGGGGCCGAGCTTACCTTCTACGTGACCGAGGGCGGGTCCGGGATGCTCGACCCGATCGCCATGGGCACCGCGATCCAGGCGGACCTGGAGGCCGTGGGCTTCGACGTGAAGATCGAGACCTACGAGTGGAACACCTTCCTCGGAGAGGTGAACCCCGGTCTCGAAGGCAAGGCGGACATGGCCGAGATGGCGTGGATGACCAACGACCCGGACACCCTGCCCTTCCTCGCGCTGCGCACCGACGCGTGGCCCGACAAGGGCGGCTTCAACTCCGGCTACTATTCGAACCCGGAGGTAGATGCCCTGCTGGAAGAGGCGCGCGTCGCCACCGACCAGGACAAGCGCGCCGAGCTTTACAAGGAGATGCAGACCATCGTGCAGGAAGATGCGCCCTGGGTCTTTGTCGCCAACTGGAAGCAGAACGCCGTGACATCGGACCGGGTGGAGAACTTCGCCCTGCAGCCGTCGTTCTTCCTGCTGCTCGACGACGTCGTGAAGAACTGAGGTTTCGGCGCGTTCCGCACCGATCCGGGGGGGGGGGGGGGGGGGGGGGGGGGGGGGGGGGGGGGGGGGGGGGGGGGGGGGGGGGGGGGGGGGGGGGGGGGGGGGGGGGGGGGGGGGGGGGGGGGGGGGGGGGGGGGGGGGGGGGGGGGGGGGGGGGGGG
>NZ_JBRBWD010000029.1:0-146957 GCF_052825245.1 Sagittula sp. | reverse complement strand
GGGCAGAGCCCCGGCGTGGGGGGGGGGGGGGGGGGCGGGGCAAACACACACCGTGTGCCCGGACGGGGGCGGGGGGGGGGGGGGGGGGGGGGGCGGGGGGGGGGCGGGGCGCCGGGGGGGGCGCGGCCGCGGCGGCGGGGGGGGGTTGGGGGGGGGGGGGCGGGGCCCCCCCCCCGGGGGGGGCGGCGCGCCTCCCCCCGCCCCCCCACGGAACGCTTCACACAGGGCGCGGCAGGGCCGCGGCCTCGCGGGCCAGCGCCTCGATCCCGTCCCAGTCGCCCGAAGAGACCATGTCCTTCGGCGCCACCCAGCTGCCGCCGCAGCAGAGCACGTTCGACAGGCCGAGGTAGTTGCCCACGTTCTTCATCGACACGCCGCCCGTGGGGCAGAAGCGGACCTGCGGGATCGGCGCGCCGATGGCCTTGAGCGCGGGCACGCCGCCGTTGGCCTCCGCCGGGAAGAACTTCTGCACGGTATAGCCGCGCTCCAGCAGTTTCATCGCCTCAGACGCGGTGGCGGCACCCGGCAGCAGCGGCAGGTCGGCGGCCTCGCAGGCGTCGAGGATGCGGTCGGTGGCGCCCGGCGAGACGCCGAATTTCGCGCCTGCGGCCACGGCCTTTTCCACGTCCTCGGGTGTCAGGAGCGTGCCCGCGCCGACCACGCCGCCCTCGACCTTCGCCATCTCGGATATCGCGTCGAGCGCCGCGGGGGTGCGCAGCGTCACCTCGAGCACGGGCAGGCCGCCCTTGACCAGCGCCTCGGCGAGGCCGCGCGCCTTCGAGGCGTCGTCGATCACGAGAACCGGGATCACCGGGGCGAGGCGGCAGAGGCGCTCGCTTTCGCGGCTGGCGTCGGCTGGGGTCATGGGGAGCGTCCTTTTCGAGTATTTGTGAAGCAGAGAAGCAGGGGGCGCGCCCTTGCCGGGGCTGGGCGCGCCTTTGGGGTCAGACGACCACGGCTGCGCCGTTCGAGGCAAGCCCCACGTTGGCGCGGAAGGCGGCGAAAAGCTCGCGTCCGACGCCGTGGCCGTTGCCCGTGAGGTCGGCGGTCACCGGTTCGCGGTCGGCGAAATCGGGGGCGAGGTTCTCGAGTGTGCCGTTGGTGGCGTCGAGGCGGACGATGTCGCCGTCGCGCACGCGGGCGAGCGGGCCGCCGTCTGCCGCCTCGGGCGAGACGTGGATCGCCGCGGGCACCTTGCCGGAGGCGCCGGACATGCGGCCGTCGGTCACCAGCGCCACCTTCAGGCCGCGATCCTGCAGCACGGCGAGAGTCGGGGTCAGGCCGTGCAGTTCCGGCATGCCGTTCGACTTCGGCCCCTGGAAGCGGACGACGACGATGGTGTCCTCGGTGAATTCGCCCGCCTTGAAGGCCAGCTTGACGGCTTCCTGGTCCTCGAAGACGCGGGCCTTCGCCTCGATCACGTGGCGTTCGGGGGCGACGGCGGAGACCTTGATCATGCCGTGGCCGAGGTTGCCCTTAAGCTGCTTCAGGCCGCCGGTCTTCTGGAACGGGTCGGAGGCCGGGCGCAGGACCTTGTCGTTGTGGGTCTGCGTCGGGCCGTCGCGCCAGGTCAGCTTGTCGTCCTTCAGTTCGGGCTCGCGGGTGTAGGGGCGCAGGCCGTCGCCGATCACCGTCTTGACGTCCTCGTGCAGGAGGCCCGCGTCAAGGAGTTCGCCGATCATGTACTGCAGCCCGCCCGCGGCGTGGAAGTGGTTCACGTCCGCAAGGCCGTTCGGGTAGACCTTGGCCATCAGCGGCGTCACCGAGGAGATGTCGTCGAAGTCCTGCACCTCGAGCGCGATGCCGGCGGCGCGTGCCATGGCGGGCATGTGCAGCACGAGGTTGGTGGAGCCGCCGGTCGCCATCAGCCCGACGATGCCGTTGACGAAGGCCCTGGCGTCGAGGATTTCGGACACCGGGCGGTAGTCGTTGCCGAGCGCCGTGATCTCGAGCGCGCGTTCGGTCCCGGCGACGGTCAGCGCATCGCGTAGCGGCGTGTTGGGGTTCACGAAGGAGGCGCCGGGCAGGTGCAGGCCCATGACCTCCATCAGCATCTGGTTGGTGTTGGCGGTGCCGTAGAAGGTGCAGGTGCCCGGCCCGTGGTAGGAGGCCATCTCGGCCTTCATCAGTTCCTCGCGGCCGACCTCGCCGGTGGCGAACATCTGGCGGACCTTGGCCTTTTCGTCGTTGGGCAGGCCGGTGGGCATCGGGCCCGCGGGCAGGAAGACCGAGGGGATGTAGCCGAAGGTGGCCGCGGCGATGATCAGCCCGGGCACGATCTTGTCGCAGACGCCGAGGTAGAGCGCCGCGTCGAAGGTGTTGTGGGAGAGCGCGATGCCTGCCGCCAGCGCGATCACATCGCGGGAGAAGAGCGAGAGTTCCATGCCGACCTGGCCCTGGGTGACACCGTCGCACATCGCCGGAACGCCGCCCGCCACCTGCGCCGTGGCGCCCTGCGCGCGTGCCGCCTTGCGGATCAGGTCGGGGAAGCGTTCGAACGGCTGGTGGGCCGAGAGCATGTCGTTGTAGGCGCTGACGATGCCGATGTTGGGCGCGCGCTCGGTGGCGAGCCGGTCCTGGTCCTGGCCCATGGCGGCATAGGCGTGGGCCTGGTTGCCGCAGGTCAGGTGGGCGCGGCGCGGGCCTTCGTCGGCGGCGCGGGCCATGCGGTCGAGATAGGTGGCGCGCATGCCCGAGGAGCGTTCCTCGATACGGGCGGTGACGTCGGCGATGGTCTGATTGAGGGTCATGGAACGAGTCCTTTCCGGCTCCGGTTTCCGGTCTTCCGCGATACATAGACCAGTTAGCGCTAACGGTAAACCCCGTGATCCGTGCGGCCCATCAGGTTGACGTGTCGACGAAAGACCCTGCTGTCGCCCAAATGGCGCCACGTTCCGGAGCAAAACAACGTTAACAGCAGCCTTCGGGCAGCGACAGGGCAGAAAGGCGCTTCGGGAGCAGCGAAGCGGCACAGAAGGGCGAAAAAGATGCGGATTGCACGGTTTGTTCTTGGGCTTGGGATGATGGCGGCGCTTGCGGCCTGCGGCGAGATGCCCGGCCGCGCGCCGTTCGAGGCGATGCCCGGCGGCGAGGTGACCCGCGCCTCGACCCTGCAGATGGAGCGGGCGGCACCGGTTGCGCCGCGCGAAGCCCCGGTCCTGCAGGGCGGCATGAAGCTGGTGGAGTACGAGTTCCGCGTGCCCGAGGCGCTCAGCGTGTCCGAGGCGAACCTGTACCTGCCGATCGCCGACATCGTCTGGCGCGGCGACGCGCCCGGCAACCGCAAGCAGCAGGTGGCGGCGATGTTCCAGGCGAGCCTCGAGAAGGCCCGCGCGAGCGCGCCGGCAGAGGGGCGTCCGGTCAAGGCGATCATAACGCTGCACAAGTTCCATTCGCTGACGGAGAAGGCCCGCTACACCACCGGCGGCATTCACACGGTCGTCTTCGACACGACCCTTGTCGATGCCGCGACCGGTGCCGTGCTGGTGCAGGGCCGCCGGACCCGCGCGGATCTGGAGGCCTTCGGCGGGCGCCGCGCGATGGCGGCGGAACGGCAGGGCCTGGGCATGAAGGTCCGCCTGATGGCCCATCTGGACCGCGTCATGGCGGCCGAGGTGTCGACCGCGGGGGGCTGGCGCGACAAAGGCCGGACGCTGACCCGGGCGCTGGATCAGATCTGAATTTCAACCGCTTCATTCTTGGGAGAAAGCGGGGTAAGGCGGGGGTCATGACGACCTCCGCCTCGCCTGATTCCGGCTCCGCATCCGACCGTCCCGTCCTGCGCCTTCTTCCGAAGGCCAACGCCCGCGCCATCCGCCGCGGCGCGCCATGGGTCTTTGACAACGAACTGGTGATGGATCGCCGGACCCGGGGCATCGCGCCGGGCACCATCGCCACGCTGGAGGACCACGAGCGCAAGCCGCTGGCCACGGTGGCGGTGAACCCCGGCTCGAAGATCGTGGCGCGGGTGCTGGACCGCGAGATCGTGGAGGTCGGCACCGACTGGCTGCGGGCGAAGGTCGCCAAGGCGCTGTCGCTGCGCGAACGGTTGTACGATGCGCCGTTCTACCGGCTGATCCACGCGGAGGCGGATGGCTTTCCCGGCGTGATCGTGGACCGTTTCGGCGACACGCTGGTGGTCCAGCCGAACGCCGCCTGGGCCGATGTGCGCCTGCCGGAGCTGGCGGACGTCCTGGCGGAGGTCACGGGCTGCGCGAACATCCTCAAGAACGCGTCCGGGCGCGGGCGCGCGCTGGAAGGGCTGGACGATGCCGATGCGGTTCTGCTGGGGGCGGCGCCCGACGCGCCGGTGCCGGTGGTGATGAACGGCGCGACCTACATGGCCGACCTGACCGGCGGCCAAAAAACAGGTCTGTTCTACGACCAGCGCGACAACCACGCCTTCGCAGCCCGGCTGGCGGCGGAGGGATCGGTGATCGACGTCTTCAGCCATGTCGGCGGCTTCGGGCTGGCGGCTCTTGCGGGCGGTGCGCGCGAGGTGCTGTGCGTCGACGGTTCCGCCCCGGCGCTGGAACTGGCGCAGGCAGGGGCCGATGCGATGGGCGTGGCCGACCGTTTTGCCACCCGGCAGGGCGACGCCTTCGACACGCTGACGGCGCTGCAGGAAGAAGGCGCGCGCTATGACGTGGTGGTCTGCGACCCGCCCGCCTTCGCGCCGTCGAAGCAGGCGCTGGACAAGGGGCTGCGGGCCTACGAACGGATCGCGCGGCTGGCGGCGCCGCTGGTGGCGGAGGACGGGTATCTCGTGCTCTGCTCGTGTTCGCACGCGGCGGACATGACAGCCTTTACCGGCGCGTGCCTGCGCGGCATCGGCCGGGCCGGGCGGCGGGCGGTCCTGATCCACACCGGGCAGGCGGGGGCCGACCATCCGCTGCTGCCGCAACTTGCGGAATCGGGCTACCTGAAGGCGCTGTTCTTCCGGCTGTGAAGGTCGTCCTCGACACCTGCGTCCTGTTTCCCACGGTGATGCGCGAGGTTCTTCTGGGCGTGGCCGGGGCCGGGCTTTACACGCCGCTCTGGTCGGAACGCATACTCGAGGAATGGGCCCGCGCGGCGCGCAAGCTGGGACCGGGCGGAGAGGCGCAGGCACGGGGCGAGATCGCGCTGGTCCGTGCCGCATGGCCCCGGGCCGAGGTGACCTGGCCGCCGTCGCTGGAGGGGCGCCTGTGGCTGCCCGATCCGGCGGACGTGCATGTGCTGGCGGCGGCGGTCGCGGGCAGCGCCGACGTGATCGTGACGATGAACGCCTCCGACTTCCCGCGCAACGTGCTGGCCGAAGAGGGGCTGAGCCGCACCGATGCCGACGCCTTCCTGCTGGGGTTCTGGCAGGCCTCGCCAGACGCGGTGCAGGGCGTGGCAGAGCAGGTGCTGGCCGAGGCGCGGCGCCTCTCCGGCGACGACTGGGAGCTGCGCGCGCTTCTTAAGAAGGCCCGTTTGCCGCGTCTTGCCAAGGCCTTGGCCTGATGACACCTGGCACGGGGGACAGGGTGCCCTTGCAGTACACGGCGGGTCGGTCTAGAGGTGCCTGAAACCCGATAAAATCCCTCGGACGTTTTGGGGCAGACGTGACGACACCGCCAAGGCTAGAAATCCGCGACCTCGTGCGCCGCTTCGACGGTCAGACCGTGGTCGATCACGTGTCGCTGCAGATCGCGCCGGGGCAGGTGACCTGCCTGCTCGGCCCCTCTGGCTGCGGCAAGTCGACGACGCTGCGGATGATCGCGGGCGTCGACATGCAGGACGAAGGCACCATCCACGTCGACGGCAAGCTGGTCTGCGACACGGTGTTCCGCGTGCCGCCCGAGCGGCGCTCCATCGGGCTGATGTTCCAGGATTTCGCGCTGTTCCCGCATCTGAGTGTCGGGGAGAACGTGGCCTTCGGACTGAAGGGCGGACGATCGGAGAAGCGCGCCACGGCGGAGCGGCTTCTGGACCGGGTCGGGCTGCGGCATTACATCGACCATTACCCGCATCACCTGTCGGGCGGCGAGCAGCAGCGCGTGGCGCTGGCCCGCGCGTTGGCGCCGCAGCCGAAGATCATGCTGATGGACGAGCCGTTCTCCGGCCTCGACAACCGGCTGCGGGATGGCATCCGGGATGAGACGCTGGATCTGCTGAAGGAGGAAGGCGCGGCGGTCCTGCTGGTCACGCACGAACCCGAAGAGGCGATGCGCATGGCCGACGAGATCGCGCTGATGCGCGACGGGCGGATCGTGCAGCAGGGTGCGCCCTACAACATCTACAACGCGCCGGTTGACCGTGAGGCCGTGGCATTCTTCAGCGATGTCAACGTCTTGCATGGCACTGTTCAAGGGGCGCTGGTGGACACGCCGTTCGGCCGATTCCTTGCGCCGGGCGTGGCGGATGGCGGCGCGGTGGAGATCGTGTTCCGCCCGCAGCATGTCTCCATCGACTTCGACCGCTCCGGCAAGGGCCCGAACCCGACGGAGATCGCCGGCACGCCGGCGCGCGGCGTCGTGCAGCGGGCGCGGTTCATGGGATCGGAAAGCCTCGTCGAGTTCGTGATGGATCACGACGGGCAGAAGCTGATCGCCACCGTGCCCAACGTTTTCCTGCCGAAGACGGGCACGCCGATGTGGCTCAGCCTGCGGCGCGACCGTTGTTTCGTGTTCCCCGTAATGGGACGGAAACGCGCCTGATTTCAGACTCTTGCGTCGCGTTCTTCGACCAGTTTGCGAAGGATGTAGACGCGGATGGAGGAGGCCAGCCCGACCTCCGGGTCGCGCGCCTCGTCGATTTCGGAGGCAAGCGCGTTCAGGGGCTTGTCCATCTCGGCCGCGATGCGCCGGAATTCGGTCCAGAAGGCATCCTCTAGCGAGACGGAGGTGCGGTGGCCCTTCAGGGTCAGCGACCGCTTGACCGGGCGGCCCGTCATTCCCGTTCGTGCCCGTCGAGGTCGCGCCGCTCCTTGTCGGTGCGGGCCTTGGCCAGCGTCTTCTGCGCCTTGGTCAGGCCGTGTTGCGCGGCGTTGGCGTCGCCCTCGCGGCGTTTCTCGTCGCGGGACTTCTGCTTACGGAAGCGGTTCAGGTTGACGACCTTGCTCATGACGCGATCCTAGCTGGCTTCTTGGCGGCGTTCCATGGATTTCAGACGGACAGGACCGGGCCGTCGAGCAGGTCCATCAGCGCTCCGAAATACCCCTGCGAGCGCGCGGGCCGGTTCGGGTCGGAGGTGATGGCGGCGGCGATGTCCCGGTCGGCGTGAAAGGCGATGATCTGTCCGCCGTAGCCGCGCGCCAGAGCCCAGCCGGTGGGGCTCAGGAACCAGCCGTAGCCGTAGGACAGGCCGGAGTAGGGCGAGCGTGTCAGCGGCTGGACGGAGGTCTCCGCCCAGTTGGCGGGGATGACCTGCGTTCCGTCCCAGACGCCGCCGTCCCGCATCGTCAGCGCAACGCGCAGCATCGCCCGGGGCGTCAGCGCCATCTGGTTGCCGCCGAGGTAGAAGCCCTGCGGATCGCGGGTCCATGGCGGGATGTCGATGCCCAGAGGGCGGCCCAGCCGGGTGCGGGCCTGTTCCAGCAGCGTGAGGCCGGTCGCCTCTGCCAGCGCCGCGCCGAGGACATGGGTCGAGCCGGTGGAATAGAGCATCCGCCCGCCGGGTTCCGCCACCATGGGACGGGACAGCGCGTCGCGCACCCAGTTGGACGAGGCGACCCATGCACCGTAATTGGGTCCGGAGGTCCGCTCCAGTCCGGCGCGGAGGCTGGCGAGGTCACCGAGCGTGATGTCGGCCACCTGCGGGTCGGCACCGGAGGGGATCAGCCGGGGCGCCACGTCGCCGAGGGTGGCGTCCAGCGCGACCTCGTCCCGGTCGATGGCACAGCCCAGAAGCAGCGCGACCATGCTTTTCGAACAGCTCTTGATATTGGCCAGCGCGTCGAGGCCGGGGCCGCGATAGGCCTTTTCGTGGATCAGCGTGTCGCCCTTCCGGACGAGGATCGCGTGGAACTGGCCGTGTGCCTCCGCGAAGGCGGCGAAGGAATCGTCCTGCGCCCAAGCGCGGGAGACGAAGGGCAGGGCCAGGGCGGAGGCGAGGAGGGTTCGGCGTTGCATCCCCCTGAAATCGGTGGAAATCGTCTGAGGTCAACGGATCGCGGCTCACGTTTGCGCGGGTCAGAAGTCGGGCGAACGAGAAACGCGCGCCCGGATGGGGCGCGCGTCGGTGTCTTTCCGCGTTGCGGCAAGGTCAGTCCTTGGGGCCGATCATGTCTTCGGGCCGGACGACGCGGTCGAAGGTTTCCTCGTCCACGAAGCCGAGCGCGATGGCCTCTTCCTTGAGGGTCGTGCCGTTCTTGTGGGCGGTCTTGGCGACCTTGGTGGCGTTGTCGTAGCCGATGGTCGGCGCCAGCGCCGTCACCAGCATCAGCGATTCCTTCATCAGCTTCTCGATCCGCGCCTCGTTGGCCTCGATCCCCACCACCATGTTGTCGGTGAAGGCAGAGGCGCTGTCGCCCAGAAGCTGCATGGATTGCAGGACGTTGTAGGACATCATCGGGTTGTAGACGTTCAGCTCGAAGTGGCCCTGCGAGCCCGCGAAACCGACCGCCGCGTCGTTGCCCATGACATGGGCGCAGACCATGGTCAGCGCCTCGGCCTGCGTCGGGTTCACCTTGCCCGGCATGATCGACGAGCCGGGTTCGTTCTCCGGCAGGATCAGTTCGCCAAGGCCGGAACGAGGGCCGGAGCCCAAGAGGCGGATGTCGTTGGCGATCTTGAAGAGGCTTGCCGCCACGGTCTTCAGCGCGCCGGAGAACATCACCATCGCATCATGCGCGGCCAGTGCCTCGAACTTGTTCGGTGCGGTGACGAAGGGCAGGTCGGTGATCGCGGCGATGTTGGCTGCCACCGTCTCGGCCCAGCCCTTTTTCGTGTTGAGCCCGGTACCGACGGCGGTGCCGCCCTGCGCCAGTTCGTAGATGTCGGGCAGGCAGGCCTCGACCCGTTCGATGCCCTTCTTGACCTGGTGGGCGTAGCCGCCGAATTCCTGGCCCAGCGTCAGCGGAGTGGCGTCCTGGGTGTGTGTCCGGCCGATCTTGATGATGTCCTTGAATTCGGCGGACTTCGCTTCGAGCGCCGCGTGCAGCTTTTTCAGGCCGGGCAGCAGGACGTCGCGCGCCTGCATGCCGATGGCGACGTGCATCGCGGTCGGGAAGGTGTCGTTCGACGACTGGCCCATGTTGCAGTGATCGTTGGGGTGGACGGGGGACTTGGACCCCATCTCGCCGCCCAGCATCTCGATTGCGCGGTTGGAGATGACCTCGTTCGCGTTCATGTTCGACTGCGTGCCGGAGCCGGTCTGCCAGACCACCAGCGGGAAGTTGTCGTCGAACTTGCCCTCGATGACTTCCTGTGCGGCGGCCATGATCGCGTCGGCGATCTCGGGCGTCATGGTGCCGAGCGACTTGTTCGCCTCGGCGCAGGCCTTCTTGATGACGCCAAGGGCGCGGACGATCGGCACGGGCTGCTTTTCCAAGCCGATGGGGAAGTTCATGATCGAGCGCTGGGTCTGCGCGCCCCAGTACTTTTCGGCGGGCACTTCCAGCGGGCCGAAGCTGTCGGTCTCGGTACGGGTGGCGGTCATGGGCGACTCCTGCATTTGTATGCGATTGCATGCCGATTAAAGGAAAGCGGGATGCTGGGCAATCGTGCAATCGCGGCAAGGTTTACTAAGGCCGGTGCCGCGCGCCTAGAGACGAATTGCCCCAGCGGAACGGCCCGGGGTCAGGCCAGACGGGTTCCGGGCAGATGCACACGGAATACGCTGCCGCCGCCCTCCGGCTGGGTTGCCGACAGCTTGCCCTTGCGCATGCCAAGCAGCCGCCGCAGCCCGAGCAGACCGAAGCCATGGCCGTATTCGAAGGGTTTGCCGTCGAGAAAGTCGAGCGTACCGCCGGGCAGGCCCTTGCCGTTGTCTTCCACGAGGATGTCGAGGCCTTCGTTCGTCGCGTCGGTTCGGACGCGGACGCGCACCCGGTCCTTGCCCGCGTGTTTCAGCGCGTTGTCGACGAGGTTGCGCAGTATGATCTGGAGCGCGGTGCGGTCGGCGGTCAGGCGGATCTCTTGTGCGTCGAGGTCGTGCTGCCCGCGCGGGTCGAGGACGGTGAAGATGTCGCGGCAGAGCAGGTGCAACTCGAAGCTCTCGATCCGCTCCTCGGCATTGCTGGCCTCGCTGAAGTCGAGGACCTCGCCGATCAGGTCCTGCGCCTTTTCGCTGACTTCCGACATCAGGTCGGCGATCTCCCGCGCCTTCGTCGCGTCCTCGGGCAGTTCGTCGCGGATCAGTTCGGACAGGCCGAGGATGCGGCGCATGGGCGCGCGCAGGTCGTGGGCGGCGAAGGCGAGGTACTGCTCCATCTCGCGGCGGGCGCGTTCGACCCTGGCGAGGGTTTCGATGTCCTTCTGCTGCGCGGCCCGGATGGGCGTCACGATGGTCGAGGTGCCGACGATGACGATGATATGGTCGTCATGCCCGAGGATCGGCGAGAGGGTGGTCTGGACCTCCGTCGCGGAGCCGTCGAGGTCGAGCAAGAGGTCGTAGGTCTGCGCGGTGCGGGTGGCCATGACCTCCATGTGACGCCGGTAGGCCGCTTCGCCAAAGGCGCCCTCGTAGACCTCGCGCGCGGTATGGCCCAGCACCTCCTCCCTTGGACGGGCGCCCAGCCGTTCGGCGGCGCGGTTCCAGAAGGCATAGACAGGCCTGCCCTCCGGATCGGGCCGGAGGACGAATATCGGCAGAGCGACATAGTCGAGGATGGCGAAGTTCAGAGGGTTCATGCCGATGTCGCCCGAGACCCAGGCAGGATAGTCCCGTGGACGTTACGGCAGGCACCCTTTACGAAAGGTTCATTTCCGGAAACGGTCGAGGCTGACGACTTCGGCATCATGATGCTGCGCCTCGGGTTTGCCGGGACCGTCGCCGCCGGGCGTGGGATCGTCGTCGCCTTCGTCGTCCTCGCTGTCCTGGCTTTCGAAACGCAGTCCGAATTCCACGGAGGGATCGACGAAGGTGCGGATGGCATCGTAGGGGATCGACAGCCGTTCCGGTGCGTCGCCGAAGTTCAGCGTGACGGCAAAGCCCTCGTCACCGACCTCGAGGTCCTCGTACCAGTTCTGCATCACCACGGTCATCTCGCCGGGGTAACGCTGGGCCAGCCAGTCGGCCAATTCGACCTCCGGGTGGCGGGTGTCGAAGGTGATGAAGAAATGATGATCGCCGGGCAGCCCATGCTCTGACACGCCGGTCAGAACCTCCTGAATGAGGCCGCGCATCGCGCGGTGCATGAGTTTTCCGTAATCAATACTGTCGGACATAGTTCGGCTTTCTGTTCGTTGCGCCCACCATATTGCTCTGGACGGAGAATGGAAGGGGGGAGTCAGACCTGCGCCAGACCCCAGCCGGCGAGCGCACAGACCGCCAGCACAAGTGGCACCGGTGCCTTGCGCGCGAACATCAGCGCGGCCAGCGCGATCAGCGGCAAGGCGTCGATGCGGAGGGTCGAAAGGACGGGGAGCGGCATGGACAGCGGGCCGCGGTCGATGGTCATGGTGTCGGCAAAGAGCGTGTGGAGGGCGAACCAGAGCGAGAGATTGGCGATCACGCCCACCACGGCGGCGGTGATCCCCTTGAGCGCGGCCTGCAGGCGCGGACGGGCAAGCACGGTCTCCACATGCGGGGCGAACGTGAAGATCCAGAGGAAACAGGGCACGAAGGTCATCCAGAGTGTCAGCGCCCCGGCGGCCAATGCCATGCGGGGTCCGCCCTCGGCATGTCCGGCGAGTTGGCCCACGAACTGCGTGACGAGGATCAGCGGCCCGGGCGTCGTCTCGGCCAGCCCGAGGGCGTCGACCATCTGCGGCGCGGTCAGCCATCCGCGGATCTCCACCACCTCCTGCGCCATGTAGGCAAGGACGGCATAGGCGCCGCCGAAGGTCACGACAGCCAGTTTCGCGAAGAAGGCGGCGAGGTCGAAGAGCAGCGTCTGGCCCGCGACGTAGAGGATCGGAAGGGGCAGCAGCCAGAGCACCAGCCACAGCAGGATCGTGGCCGGGGCGGTGCCCTTGCGGGTGGCGTCCGTCGCGGGTGTGGCCGGTTCGTCCCCTGTGGCACGGCTGCGCAGCGCCCCCCAGGCCGCCGCCAGCGCGATGACCAGCGGGAACGGCAGGCTGAACGCGAAGAGGGCGAGGAAGGCCGCGACCGCCATGACCATGTCGGACGTGCGCTTCAGGGCCTTGGTCGACAGCCGGCGCAGCGCCTGCACCACGATGACGATGACGCTGGCCTTGACGCCGAGCATCAGCGCCTCCGTCTCGGGCCGTGTGCCGTATTGTGCGTAAAGCAGTGCGAGGATCGCGATCACCGCCGCGCCGGGCAGGACAAAGAGCGCGCCCGCGATCAGGCCGCCGGGGATGCCGCGCAGGCGCCAGCCGGCATAGGTGGCGAGCTGCATCGCTTCGGGGCCGGGTAGCAGCATGCAGAAGGACAGCGCGCGCAGGAACTGCGCCTCGGTGAGCCAGGGACGCTCCTCCACCAGTTCGCGGTGCATGACGGCGATCTGCGCCGCCGGACCGCCGAAGGAGAGCAGGCCGATGCGCGCGAAGACTCGGGTCAGGAGAGGGTAGGGCGTCATGATCCCCAAAGGCTTAGGGGGGCTTCGTGACGATCACAAGACAGACCGGAGCGAGCCCGGGCTCAGGCGGCCGTCGCGGGCCAGTTCATCGCGATCAGCCAGGCGGCCGGGGCGGCCTCCAGCAGGAACCAGACGAAGGCCTTGGGCTGTGGCGGCCGGTCCATCACCATGGAGACGACGCGCCCGGTGGCTGCGCCGACGTAAGCGATCCCCAGCATGGCATAGGCGAAATCCGCGCCGGTGATCAGGCAGCACAGGCCCATGGCCACGAACAGCCCGCCCGCAGAGGCGCGCAGCTCGCTCAGGCCCATGGTGCTGTTGACCGGCTTCAGGTCCAGCGCCTTCGCGGCGAAGCGCGGGCTGACGAAGGCCATGCCGCCGAAAGCGATGGTCATCAGTGCGACGAGAATGTTGAGCAGGTCTGTCATCCGGGTCCGCCTTGCTGGTTCGCTCAGACGTAGCGGGGCGAAGGAGGGCGGCAAGAGCGCGGCGGACAATCATCCTGCCTTGCAGCAGCGGGTATGTCAGGGGCAGGGCCGGTCGCCGAGGCCTGTATCGTCGCACGGGGGCAAAACGGGTGCCGGGCGCGGCGTGTCGCCGGGTCTGCCGTAAGTCGGGTGGTCGTCGTCGTGGCGCCCGCCCATCGACAGATCCCGGGCCCGCTCCATCACGTCATAACGCATCGGCTGGGCAGGTTCGGTCATGTGTCCGCCGGGCATCGGGCCGCCGCAGGCGGAGATGAACGAAACGGCGATGAGGGGAAGCAGGAGGCGCATTGCGGAACTCCGGTCGGTCCGGGTGACGACTGCGTCCGGTGTGGTCCCAAAAGTGAGTGCAAACTGGCGGTCGCGGACGGGGATGGCACGGGACGTGAAGTGCAGGCTTCTGTTGCCAGGTGCCTGCGAACCCCGCCTTACGCTGCTAGGCGCAAGGACTTAGATTTCGGTCTCGTTACTGCTTACGCAGCAACTGCAACCGGAGCACGATTGTCGTTGGCAATTGTACTTTGTGAACCGATAACGGTGGTATCTCACCGGGACAAAGCAACATCTTTACGCGTTCGTCGATCCTGTTTCGGCCCCATTGTCCCCCAACGAAGGGATGTTTGGTGGAGCCGCCGGGTACCGCCCCCGGGTCCGATCCGTTTATTACATGCGCGTTTATGCCCATAGTTCCCGAAGGAACAGCCTAGATATAGGCGCCGCGCCGCGAATTGCAAAGGGGGAAATCGATACGAATTCCACGGGCTTTGCACCGGGGCCAGCTTCCGCGTTTCTTAACCGTTTTGATATTTATTCGGGCCCGACGGCGGGCGCGATGCGCCGGCCTGCGTGTTCCTCGGGCGGCTGTGGCGCGCGGATCCGGTATGGGAGGAGGTTCAGGTCGATGAAACACATGGCAACCCGTCTGCGGCGCATGGCCGCCTTGGCCTGCATGAGCCTTGGGCTTTGCGGCCCCGTCGTGGCCGAGGAGTACAGCTTCGGCGTCGTGCCGCAGTTCGAGCCGCTGCGGCTGGCCTCCACCTGGATTCCGATCCTCGAGGAGCTCGAGCGGCGGACCGGCCACCGCTTCGTCATGTCTGGCACACCGGACATACCGGCGTTCGAGGATGCCTTTCGCCGGGGCGCCTTCGATTTCGCCTACATGAACCCCTATCACGCGGTCATGGCGCACGATCATCAGGGGTATCTGCCCTTGCTGCGCGACGGGGGGCGGCAGCTTTTCGGTATTCTCGTGGTCGCCCGCGACGGGGGCATAGACGACCCCGCCCAGCTTGCCGGAAAGCAGGTGGCCTTTCCTGCACCCAACGCGCTTGGCGCCTCGCTGATGATCCGTTCCGACCTTGCGCAGAGGTTCGGCATCGACTGCGTGCCGGTCTATGCCGCGACGCACAGCTCCGCCTATCTCAACGTGCTTCTGGGACGGTCGGCGGCGGCGGGTGGCGTGATGGCGACCTTCACCGCCCAGCCCGAGACCGTCCGCAACGGCCTGCGCATCATCCATGAGACGCAGCGCGTGCCGCCGCATCCGGTCGTCGCCCACCCCCGCGTCTCCGAAGAGGTGCGCGAGGAGGTGCGCCGCGCCTTCCTCGACATGGCGCACGATGCCGGGGGGCAGGCCGCGCTCGACCGGGTGCCCTTCCGCGAGATCGTGACGGCGACGATGGAGGACTACCAGCCACTCAGGGACATGAACCTCGAACGTTTCGTGGAATGAGGTGACGGTACATGAGGTGCCGCGATGACTGAGGACGAGGGACGGGGCCACCGCAAGCTGCGCTATTCCGTGCGCGGGCGTTTCCTGCAGATGGGCGCCCTTGTCGGTCTCCTCGGGTTCCTTCTGTTCTTCGGGATCTGGCAGCCGAAGGTCCAGCGGACGTTCAACGAACTCGAAGTCACTTTGACGGAGCGCCAGCTTGACGTGCTGGGCAATGCCCTGACGCCTTACATGCTGCAGAACCAGATCGGCGCGGCGCACGAGATCCTCGATCACGCGCAGATGAGTTTCAGCGCGTGGCGCGGGGTGGAGCTTTTCGACGGGGACGGGCGGCGCCTTTATCCGCTGGAGCACCCCGATCATACAAAGGACCATTACCTCGTCACCCGGCCGATCCTGTTCGGCGGGCGGCTTGTCGGCACGCTGGTCGTGCATCTGGACATCCGGGTCCACAGCGCCGCGCTGCGCAGCCAGGTCTGGCATCTGGGTGTCGTGATGATGGGGATCGTCGTTATCTTCGGTGTCGGCGGGATGGTCTTCCTGGACCGGCTCGTGCTGCGGCGGGCGTCGATGCTGGCGCGTGCCGCCAAGGAGCTGGCCGCGGGCCGCTACGACACGCCGCTGCCCAAGGCGCGGCAGGACGAGATCGGCCAACTGGTGGAAAGTTTCGCCACCATGCGCGAGACGATCCGCAGCAAGGAGCAATCGCTGACGGAGGCGCGCGACACGGCGGAGGCGGCGGTCGAGGCGAAGTCACGCTTCCTCGCCACCATGAGCCACGAGATCAGGACACCGCTGAACGGCATCCTGCCGGTCACCGACCTGCTGCTTGAGACGGAGGTGACGGAGGATCAGCTTGCCAAGCTGACGATCATCCGCAACGCAGGGCGGACGCTGAAATCGGTGATCGACGACATCCTCGACATATCCAAACTGGAAGCGGGCGAAGTGCTGATCCGTGCGGAGGAGTTCGACCTCGATGGCGTCGTGCGCAGCGCGGTGTCCGTCCTTGCCCCGCAGGCCGACGCGCGCGGACTGTCGCTGGAGGTCGAGATGGGCGCCGACTGTGCCAGCTGGGTGATCGGCGACGCCGACCGGCTGAGCCAGGTTCTGATCAATCTGGCGGGCAACGCGGTCAAGTTCACCGACACCGGCAGTGTCCGGGTGCGCGTCTCGGCCGAGCGGGGGCGGTTCCGGTTCGAGGTGATCGACACCGGGATCGGCATTGGTGAGGCTGACAAGGCGCGGATCTTCAAGCGTTTCTACCAGGTGGCGGGGGCGCAGAGCAGTCGGATGTCGGGCAGCGGTCTGGGCCTGTCGATCAGTGCCGCGCTGGTCGACGCCATGGGCGGCACGCTGCGGCTGGACAGCACTCCGGGCAAGGGCAGCCGTTTCCACTTCGCTCTGCCCCTGCCGGAGGCCGGGCATGCGCCCGATACGTCCATTGATATCCATGAGGGCGCGGATACGACGCAGCAGCCGTTGCGCGTGCTCGTCGTGGACGACAGCAAGGTCAACCTGACCGTGGCCTGTGCGATGCTCAAACGCCTGGGGCATGAGGTGGACTCCGTCTCCGGCGGTGCCGAGGCGGTGGAACGCGTGGCCAAGGGGGGGATCGACCTTGTCCTCATGGACCAGCACATGCCCGAGGTCGACGGGCCGGAGGCGACCCGCCGCATCCGCGCGCTGCGGGGGCCGGTGTCGCGGGTCTACATCTCCGGGCTGACCGCCAGCATCTTTGCCGAGGACGTGGGCAAGTGCCTTCAGGCCGGCATGGACGAGTTCCTTGCCAAGCCGATCTCGCGCATCGAACTGGTCCGGGTGCTGAAACTTGCGCAGGAACATCGCGACGCGGAAGCGGCGCAGGGATCGAACCCCCGTCCGCCGCCCCTGTCCGCAACACAATAACATCCGGGTTGCGCTGCCGCGGCGGGGATCACCCGCCGCGACGGCAATTCGTCAGGCCTTGCGCTTGCTGTTTGCCAGCCGCTCGAACGCCGATCTGAGCGCCGTGTCGGTGAACGGCTTCTGGACGATCTCGCAGGGTGGGTAGGTTTCGACCAGCGCCTGGTTGTCGCCGTAGCCGGTTGCCAGCACGAACGGCACGCCCATGTCATGCAGCCTTTCCGCGACGGGCAGCGACTGTTCGTCGCCGAGGTTCACGTCCAGCACCGCGTGATTGGGGGTTACTGTTTCAAGCCATGCCATCGCGTCGTTGACGGACGAGGCGATCTCCACCGGGGAGGCGCCCATGTCCTCGAGCATGGCGGCCGCGTCCATCGCGATGATCAGCGAATCCTCCAGCACGAGGGCGGGACCGGCAAAATCGGCGCCTGCGGCCTCTTGTGCCGGCTGGACCGGGGCGGGCGACGGAGCCGCCTGTTCTTCGATCACCTTGGCGAGGACGTGCGGCGGCAGGCGGAAGTGGGCCTCGACCCCGGTCACCTTGTAGTGGATCCGGGAATCGCCCTTCAGTTCGTGCGGGATCGACGTCTCGATGATGACCGTTCCGAAGCCGCGACGTTCCGGCGGCGACACCGGCGGGCCACCGCGTTCGAACCAGTCGATCAGCAGACCGCCCGCGTTGTCCTGCGAGATGTTGATGTCCACGCGCCCGCGGCTGTCGCAGAGCGCGCCGTACTTGACGGAGTTTGTCGCCATCTCGTGCAGGACCAGCGCGAGCGTGGTGTAGGCCTGCGGCTTTACCAGAGCATCAGGCCCCGTGATCTTCACCCGTGCCGCCTTGCCGTCGGCATAGGCCGCGAATTCGCAGACGATCAGTTCACGAAGCGAGGCAGGTTCCCAGTGATCCGCGGTAAGCTGGTCGTGCGCCCGCGCAAGCGCGTGGATGCGCCCGTCGAGGTTGGCGGTGAAATCTTCCAGCGTGGCAGCGGAGGCCCGCGATTGCGACAGCAGCCCGCGCATCAGGTTGAGGATGTTGCGCACGCGGTGGTTGAGTTCGGAGATCAGCAGTTGCTGCTGTTCCTGTGCCCGCTCCCGTTCGAGGTTCGCGGCATCCGTCACCTTGAGGAAGACCTCGAGCAGGACGGTGCGCAGCAGGTTTGCGGCGTGCACCTCCTGGTTGGTCCAGGGAGCGGACCGACCGGCCACGGTTTCCTTCCACACGTCGAACGACTTGCGCGGCGTGAGGCGCACGCCGTTCGGGCCGACGGTGACCGGCTTGTTCGGATCGCCCGCCCAGGACACCGTGTCGTTGATCGGGCGGCGGAAGAGCAGCAGGTAATCCCGGGGCCGCTTCGAAATGGGGATGGCCAGAACACCGGCGATGCGATCCTCGTAATCGCGGGCGGGTTCGTGCACGTTGCCAAGGCAATCGGTGTAGTAATTCTGCGAGCCGATGGAGCGGTCGAGGAACCGCGCGATGCTGCGGACCTCCTCCGCGGTGGTGGTCGTGCCGATACAGGTCGGGGACTCGCCGTCATACAGGCACAGCCCGTCGTGCGGCAGGACCGACTGGATATCGTCGCTGACCGCCAGCAGGCTCTCCGCCAGTTTCTGTCCGTCCGCCATATGCGTCATCAGGCGGCTTTGCAGACGGTTGGTGTTCACCTCCGCGATCTTGCGCTGTCCGTCCTCGAACCGTGTCAGCTCGTACGAGAACATGTGCGCGAACATCTCGAACGCGGTGCGGCGTTCGTAGTCGATGTAGCGCGGGCTGTGGTGGTGGCAGGCAAACAGGCCCCAGAGTTCGCCGTCCTTGATGATCGAGACGGACATGGAGGCATTGACGCCCATGTTCTTCAGGTACTCGATATGGATCGGAGAGACGGCGCGCGTCACGGCGAGCGACAGGTCCACGGGCGCGCCGTCGACCGTGTGGGGCGGAGAGATCATGCTGCCCGGATCGTCCACATCGGCGATCAGCCGCAGCAGCGACCGTTTGTAGAGCGCGCGGGCCTGTGCGGGGATGTCGGAAGCCGGGAACATCAGGCCGAGGTACCTGTGAGCGCCGTCGCTCCGGGTTTCCGCCAGAACCTTGCCAGACATGTCGGCCTGGAACTGGTAGAGCATGACGCTGTCGAAACCGGCGAGTTTCTGCAGCGCGGTGGTAGCCCTGCGGGCGAGGCTTTCGAGGTCGGCACAGCCCTTCAGCTGAAGGATCTGGGGGTAGACCTCGGACATGACATCGCGGCCGTGCGAGACCGCGCGCGGCTCGAACTCCACGATCATGTGGCGTCCGCTGCCGTGCAGGGACACGTCGAAAGTCCGGTTGTCGTTCTGCAGGGTCATGCCGAACAGCCGCACCACGCCATCCGGCGTGTCGGTGAGGTGCATGCTCTTGCGCATCCGTTCGAAACCGTCGTGGACGATGAGGTCCTGCAACGGACGGCCGATCGCGCTGTCATGGTCGATGCCGAGGATGTCGTGAAGATTTTCGGAGGCGTGTTGGACGATCCAGTCCGTCGAGACGGCGAGCAAGGCGCCGTAGGACTGTACCCGACCCAGCTGGTGGATCGGTTCGCGGTCGCAATTGGTGAGGTCCACGCTGTCGCTGTCGGAACCCGAAGCCCTTGCGATTTTCATATAGGCGACCCTTTCAGTCCGGTTGGTTCAGGAGACATGCGCTGCGGCTGCGCGGTCGAAGATTTTGAATGCTTCCGTGGCGTCCGCGACAATGCGGTCGGCCTCGGGACTGCGCGCGGCCATAGAGTCAAGGCCAGCGCAATGGCGCTGCCAGACCGGTCCGACCGGAGGGGCAAGGAAATAGGATGGCATGGCGATGTCCGGATCCGCCTTGACCAGCCTGCGCCGGATCACCTCAGTTCCCAACCGCGATCCCAGCACAATGTAGTCGATTGCCACAGGATGCAGCGGCTGGCCAGCTTGACCTTGCGTAGGCCCGGGGCCGACATCGGCAAAAAGCCGCATCAGAAGATCTACGATGATTTCCCGGCTGAGGAGGGACTTGTTGTCGGCGGTGCGGCGGCACAGCGCGAGAAGGGCTTTCTGCTGGACGCGGAGGAAGTCGTTGAGGCGGGCATGCGGATCGTGGAAGACGTTGTCGAAACGGAGTTCCACACGGGCATGTTCCGGGCCGGTGTCGTTACGAATCCTGTGCCTGAGAGACAGCGTATCCTGCCCTCCGGACAGCGATACATCTGCGAATAACATCAACGTAAGGTCACCTTCCTAGAAGTCCAGAGTCGTAGAACGCGGAAACACTGCAATCGTTCCGCAGAATTATTAACATTCCGCATTTTTTTCTGGAGGGCTTCGAAGGTGGTAAACGCGCCTCTTCAGGCGGGTATGAGTTTGCCGTCGCACAACTCGACGGAGTCGGGCGCCAGCCTGTCGCGGAACCTCGGATCGTGGCTGACCAGCAGGATGGCCTGGGGCAGGGCGTCGAGGATTTCCAGGAGCCGTGCTTCGTTGCGTGTGTCG
Organism: Sagittula sp.; assembly: GCF_052825245.1. Lineage (NCBI taxonomy): Bacteria > Pseudomonadati > Pseudomonadota > Alphaproteobacteria > Rhodobacterales > Roseobacteraceae > Sagittula > Sagittula sp. Next base: position 126,670 of record NZ_JBRBWD010000029.1, on the reverse strand, counting down.
AGCGCGTTGGTCGGCTCGTCCAGCAGCAGCGCCTCAGGCTCCATCACCAGCACGGTCGCCAGGGTGACCAGCCGCTTCTCGCCGCCGGACAGCTTGTGAGTGATCCGGTTGCGCAGGTGGGTCAGGCCCAGGTCGCCCAGAACGCGGTCGACCATTGCCAGCGCCTCTTCCCGGCTGCGGCCGAGGTTCAGGGGCCCAAAGGCCACGTCCTCTGCCACGGTCGGGCAGAACAGCTGATCGTCGGGGTCCTGGAACACCAGTCCGACCCGGCGGCGCACCTCGTGGAAGTCCGCCTCGGTCACGCGCTGGGTGCCGAAAACGCGGATCGTGCCGCTGTCGGGCCGTTGCAGTCCAAGGATCAGCCGCAGCAGCGTCGACTTGCCCGCGCCGTTCGGGCCGGTCAGCGACAGGCGCTGGCCCGGTTCAAGCCTCAGGTTTGCGCCCTTCAGGACGGGGTCGTGGCCCGGGTAGCCGAAGTGCACGTCTTCGATGTCGATCAGGGCCATGTGACGTCCAGCCGAAGGAGCGTTGCGCAGATGACCACTAGAAGTAGGCCGAACATCGCGTCGCGGCGCGTGTAGACGAAGTCCTGGAGGAGCACGATGCGCCCCGAAAACCCCCGGCATTTCATCGCGGCGAGGATGCGCTCGGACCGCTCGATCGCGCGCACCAGCATCATTCCCACGAGGTAGCCGAAGGTGCGATAGGTGTGCCACGAGGTCGTGGGGCGGAAGGCCCGGACCTTCATCGCGGCGCGCAGGCGGAGGTATTCCTCGCGCAGGACCTCGATGTAGCGGATGGTGAACATCATCAGGTGCACGAGTTTTTCGGGACACCGCAGCCGGTAGAGCGCATGGCCCATCGTGACCGGCTCCATCGACCCGACCAGCGTCATGAGGGCGAGGATGACCGCGTTGGCCGTCAGCGCGATCTCGACCGCCTGCCTGAGACCCTGCCATGTCGCGTCGAACCCCCAGACGGAGAAGATCGCGTCGCCGGGCACGGTGAACGGAAAGAGCACCAGCATGAAGAAGATGAAGCCGTCCATCGCCGCCATGCGCTTCAGCGTCGGCAGGATGGGCAGGCGCGAGAGCAAGAGGAAGGCGGCGGAGACGACAAGTGCCGCCAGCAGTGCAGCCAGCGATGACAGCGCGACGACCACGACGCCGAAGACGCAGGCGCCCAGGATGCGGGTGCGCGGGTCGAGCTGGTTCACCGCGGTCAGGCCCGGTGCCCCGGTGTCGGCCAGCGTCTTCTGCGCCTGTGTCAGGACGTGACCCATGGATCAGACCGCCATCTTGCGGCGGGCCGCGATGTAGAATCCCAGGCCGAACAGGCCGAGGATGTAGCCCAGCCCGCCAAGGATGGTCTGCAGATCGTTCTTTTCCTTGTAAGCGGCAATTTCGCGGCGCAGGGGACGGATCTCGTCCCGGACGGCTTCGGCGATAACGTCACGCTCCTCTGCCGTCAGCCCGGCGACTGCGGCCGGGGTGGTTGCGTCGGAGGTCGCGGCGGGCGGCGGGGTCTCGATCACCGGCTTGCCGAGGATGGCGGCCACGTCTTCGGCGGGCAGGGTGGTCATTGCCACGTGCCCGGCGCCCAGATCGGCGCGAAAGCGATGCTCGACCGGCTGTTCCGGGGTGAAGACAAAGAAGCCATCGGCGTCGGTGACCGCGCGTCCCAGTTCGGTTCCGTCGGGGGCGGTGACGATCACCTCCTCGCCCACGGCCATCTCGCCGCTGGAGAAGCCGATCTCGCCCTCGATGGAGGACCCGGAGGGAAAGACGGCGGCGATGACCTTGTGGGCCTGGGCGGGCAGAGGCAGCGCCATGAGCGCGGCGGCAAGGGCGAGGCGTTTCATGTTGTGCCTCGCTGCAGCGCAAAGAACAGGTCCGGCTTGACTTTGCGGGCCAGCAGGACGGCAAATCCGGTCAGCAGCCCCTCGATGATCATCACCGGGATATGGGCGACGAACACCAGCTTGGCCGCCGGGATAAAAGCGTCGCCGGACAGCGCGAGGGAAAAGCCCACGAAAAGGGTTGTCGCGGCGATGCTGAAGCTGCCGCCGACCGCGCCCCAGATGGCCCCCGTCACCGGCGTCCCGCGCGAGATGAGCCGCCCGAAGAGGAGGCCCGCCAAGACGGCGGGCAATGCGATGTTCAGCGTGTTGACCCCGAGCACGGTGAGGCCCCCGAACCCGAAGAACACCGCCTGAAGCAGCAGCCCCACGAAGAGCGCCGGAAAGGCGGCCCAGCCGAGCACGAGTCCGGCAAGACCGTTCATGATGAGATGCACCGAGGACGGGCCAATGGGCACATGCACCAGCGAGGCCACGAAGAAACTGGCCGACAGGACACCGGCGGCGGGGATGCGTTCCATGGTCAGCGACCGCAGGCCGCAGGCGATGCCGCCCGCCGCCAGCACGGCCCCGCCGATCACGACCGGGTTGGAAAGGGCTCCGTCCACGATGTGCATGGCGTCACTCCAGTTCCCAGGCGCGGATCCAGATCACGGCGTCCTGGCTGAGTTCCTTGCCCTCGTGCTCGGTCACCGGGCCCACGCCGAGCGCGGCAAAGCCCCAGTGTCCGGCCCTCGGGATGCCGAAGGTGAAATACCCGCTGTCGTCGGAGAGGATCACGACCGCGCCGCCGGGCGGCGGGCTGACCACCGGATCGGTGGCGCGCGCTTGGTTCATGTCCGGCTCGGCCGCCATGAACTCCACCTCGATCTCGGCGCCGGCGACGGGCTGGCCTTCGGACATGACCCGTCCGGTGAAGGTGGAGCCGGCCAGCACGTTGTAGGGCTTGTTCAGCGGCAGGATCTCGGCCGGGAGACCGACCGGATTCATCCAGTCGGTGGGCAGTTCGCTGCGGTTGAGGAAGGCCTTGGTGTACTGCTGGATGTACTTGTCTTCGGATTCCTCGAAATAGGGCTGCGGGACGGTCACGAGCACGTAGTCGCCCGACCGCTTGACCGGGACGCTGCCCAGAAAGGCCGGGGCCTCGTTCTCGGACCCGGTGAAGACGGTCGGTTCGAGCGTGTCCAGAAAATCGGTGCGCTTGCCGTGATGCACCATGAAGAATTCCCGGGGCGTCTCCATCTCCATCACGTAGCCGTTGGAGAAGGGGTGCCAGAAGATCAGCTTGACCGGCACGTCGCCGGGGCGGTCGATGATGGTGTCCGATGTATATTCGAGAAGGAAATGCGCGTGTGTCATCGCCGGAAGCGCGATGCACGCCGCAAGGGCACTCAACCTGCGTTTCATGAAGTCGTCCCTGTCCACTGCGCCACACCCGGCGCGCGTCGTTTCTGGACGCAGGGAACGCTCGACCCCATCCGCGCGGCGGAATGACCCGCCGCCGCACGAGGCCAGACGCGCACCCCGGCGTCCGGTGGAAAAGCGCCTCTTCCATGGGCGCCAGTCCGGCAGGTCTCCTGGCTCGCGGGTCATCGCATCTGGACTGGCCTTCCCGGATTTCTCCAGTGGCATATCAGCCCTGCTTGCCGCTTACAGTTGCGGGGGCAGCTGCAGGGTAGGCACTGGCGTGCCGCACTGCATTCCCTCTTTCCTCCGGGGCGTGAAAACCCCGGAACCGGACGTGCGATTTCCTTGCCAGAAAAGCGCGCGCCCGGTCAATTGCTATTTTTGAGGGGCCAGGAACCGGCCTGACACAGGCGCGGTCCCCCGTGAAACGCGATGGGCGGGTGGGCGTCAGGCGTCTTCCGGCGCCACGGCTGCAAAGCTCAGCGCATGACCGCCCAGGTCGCGGAAGGCGCGCTGGCGGCAGGTCAGGACGATGATCTGGAGGTCGCCCGCCTGGCGATGCAGCGCGTCGAACATCCGTTCGATCCGGTCGTCGTCGGTGAAGACCAGCGCGTCGTCGAGGATCACCGGCGCGGTGCGCCCGGCGTGGGACAACATGCGCGCAAAGGCCAGCCGGACCAGAAGGGCCACCTGTTCCTGCGTGCCGCCGGAGAGTATGTCGACCGGCTCGCTCTGGCCATCGCGGAGCAGCGCGTCCGGCAGCAGGGATTCCTCGCCCCAGGTCAGTTCCGCGTCCGGCCAGAGCAGGTGCAGGAGCGGTTTCAGTTCCCGGGCGATGGGGGCGAAATAGCGGTCGCGGGCCTCGTTCCGGGCTGTTTCCAGCGCCTGTTCGAGCCGCCGCAGCACCGCCACCTCGTGTTCGATCCGGGCAAGGGCTTCGCGGGCCGACGTCAGCTTTTCGGTCGTCTCGGCCAGCCTCTCCTCGACCGCGTCCCCGGAGGACCGGCCGATGCGCTCTTCGAGCCGGGCGAGGAGCAGCTTCAGTCGGGCGGTTTCATCGCGCGCACGGGTTTCCACGGATTCCGCGCGTGTGAGTGCGGCGCGCGCATTGGCGGGATCGGGCGCATCCTTGGCCTTGGCGGCATGTGCGGCCTGCTCTTGGGCCAGTGCCGCCTCCAGCGCCTCCAGTTCGGAGGCCAGTTCGTCTTCCGTGGCGCCACCGGTCCGCGCAAAGGCGTCTTCGGCGCGCGTCAGGCGGTCTTGCAACGAGGTCAGGGCCGTGTCGGCGCGCAGCACCTCCGCCCGGGCGTCCGCCAGCCGTTCCGTTGCGGTGTCGAGCGCGCTGCGGGCGATGTCCCTTGCCTCTCTCGAGGCGGCGAGGTCTGCCTCCGCCTGCGCCAGATCGGGCAGATCTTCGCCCTCCACAGGGATGGGGATCCGGGAGAGCGCGGCGCGGAGCTGTTCGATACCCTCCGGCGCGAGGCTCTGCAGCACGGCTTTTGCCTCGGCGTGCTGCCGTTCCGCTTCGTTCCGGGCGGCGGCGGCATCGCGCGCGTCCTCCAGCGTCTCGGCACCGGCGGCTGCGAGTGCTGTGCGCAGCGCCTTGGCCGCGGCGTCCACGGTCCCCGTGTCGTGCCCGGTGTCGCCCGGTCGGATCTCCAAGTGACCGACACCGGCGATGTCGAGGCGGGTGGTCCGGGCGAGGGGGACCGTCTGTCCGCCGGGCAGAGCGGCGTCGCCGAAACGGATCGCTCCTTCGGAGCCTGCCGTGTAATGGGCGATGACTTGCGTGGCGGTGGCGTCGCGGGCGGCGATGGCGGCGGCATGGGCGTTGGCCAGCGTCTCGATCCGGCGCAGCGCCGTGGCGTCGGGTCCGTTGCGGGCGGCGCCTGCCGCCGTCTCCATCCGGCGGCGCATCTCCTCCGCCTGCGCGATGCGGTTTTCCAGTTCGTTGCGGCGATCGGCGCCGCCGCGCGCGGCCTCTGCCCGTTGCGCGGCGTTGCGGGTGGCCTCTGCCTTAGACAGGGCAGCCTCTCCGGCGTCGAACGTCTTTTGCGCGGCATCGCGTTTGGCCTGCGCCTTGTCCCGCGCGGCGGCCGCGGCCAGTTTTTCGGCGCCGGTGGCCTCGACATGGCGCGCGGCTTCGGCCCGTTCGGTCTGCGCGGCGCGGAGGGAGGCGAGTTTGCCCCGGGCCGCCTCCGCCGTCAGGCGCGCCATGTCGACCCTGCGGGCGGCGGCATCCAGTTCCTCGGCGTGGCGCATGGCGGCGGCATGGGCGGCGCGTGCGGTCTCCAGCTTTTCGCTGCGCTCGGCCACGGCGTCGGGGGCGTCCCATTCGGCAAGGTCGCGCCGGGCGCGCTTGCGCTCGGCCAGCGCGTCGTGAAGGTCGCGCGCGGTCGCCGAAAGGGCTGCCTCCTGCTCGGTCAGAGCCTCCACCGTGTCGATGGCGGCCTTCCAAGCGCCGCCGGTCTTCGGCTTGCCGGTGCCGGTGGCAAGAGCGGAGAGTTCGTCACGACAGCGCGCCAGCGCCCGGTCCATCCGCCGCCCGCCGGTCATCGCCTCGACCTCGTCCCCGACGGAGGTCATCAGGTCGCGGCGGGCTTCGAGCGCGGCCTGCCGTTCCTTCGTTGTGCCAGCTGTCAGATCGGTGACGCCCTGCCGCACCCAGATCAAACCGGACGGCCCGCCTGCGTCGCCGCCCAGCAGGTCGGCGATCCATGCCTCCGCCGCGTCGGCCTGCGCGATCAGCCGGCTGCCCTGATGGACCGTCGCCGAGGGCCTCTGCAACCAGCGCTTGGAAAGGGTGAAGCGGCCGTCGGCGGTCTCCAACTCGACCGTGACCTCCGGGGCGCCACCCGCGTGCGGCCTGAGCGACGAAACCTCCTTGTCGCGCGACCCGTGCGGCTTGAAGAACAGCGCCTGGATGGCATCGAAGAGGGTGGATTTGCCGTGTTCGTTGGGCTCGCAGAGCACGTTCAGCCCGTCGCCCAGCCCGTCGACCCGCGCCGGTTCCGTGAAGCGGCGGACGTTGTTGAGGGTGATGCTGCGCAGTTTCATTCAGCCTCCTCCCGCACATAGGCGTAAAGCCGGGCGAGGGCGTCGGCCGCCACGTCGCGATCCGCCTGCGACAGCGTCTCGGCGTTGGCGTCCGCCATCAGGCCGTCCGCCGCCAGCCGCAGCGCGCCCGCCCGGTCGATCGCATCGAGGTCGGCGGCCTCGAACAGGGCGCCGAGTTCGTCGGTCCGCAGCTCGAAATGGGCAAAGTCCGGGGCGGCGTCGTCAGCCGCGTTTCCCAGCGCCACCTGCTGCGGCAGGTTGGCCCAGCCGGAGGCCGCGACGCGCAAGAGTATGTCGCGCCGCCCGGTCGCGGGCAGCGCATCGGCCAGCGCCGCCGCGGCGTCCTGCCGTGCGGTGAGGGGCAGGGCGACCTCCCGCCAGAGGAACGATCCCGTGGGGACCTCTTCGATGGTGGGCACGGCGGCCGGACCGTCGAGGCTGACACACAGGCAGACACCGCGCTGACCATGCTTGAAACGGTCCTGTTCCGGGGTGCCGCTGTAGTGCACCCGGTCAGAGACCGTAAGCCGCCCGTGCCAGTCGCCGAGCGCGAGATAATCGAGCCGCGCGCTGCGGTCCCGGTCGGGCGCGATGGTGTCCCCGGCCTCGGTGAAATCGGTGACGCCTCCGTGCGCCAGACCGATGCGCAGGAGACCCTCGGCGCTGGTCATGCCGGGCAGGCACTCCGTCGGGTCGCTGCCGAGTGCGCGGTAGGCCACGGGGCAGGGCAGGAGGACAGCGCTGTCGCCCAGTTCACGCGGGGCGGTTTCGGTGACGGCGATGACGTTTGAGGGGGCGTCCTTGCGGATCGTGTCCCAGAGCGGTTCGGCATCGCGCATGTTGTCGTGGTTGCCGGGCAGGAGCCACCAGGTCACGCCCTCCGCCTCGGCCATGGCGCCGAGCGCCTGGCGGATCACCGGGGCCGAGGGCGTCGCCGTGTCGAAGGTATCGCCCGCCAGCAGCACATGGGCGGCACCACGGCTGCGCGCCGCCTCTGCCAGTTTGCCGATGACCGCGTGCCGCGCCTCCATCAGGCGGCCGCGGATGTTGCCGTCGGGCGGCTGCGGGATGTTGGCGAACTTCCGGCCGATGTGCAGGTCGGATGCGTGGATGAAACGGAAAGCCATGGCCTGCTCCTGGTATGCGATTCGTGCCTTCGCGGGAACGGAAGTCAGACTGCGGCAGGTGGGGGACAGAAACTGTCACGGCCCCTGCGCGGCTGTCCCGTCCTTCCTGGCACGGCCCGGAGGGTGGAGAGAACCATATTCGGGGCGACGCTCCAAGTGGGGACGGGATTATCCCTTCTCGCAGGAACGGGCGCGCCTGCGCCGGATGGTGGTGCAGACGCGGTCCTGACTGTCCAGGAACTTTCCGAAAGGGGCGGCCGGCCCAAACGGCGAAATGCCCGGGTCAGCGCCGCAGGTTCATCTCCTCGACGTCGACACCCAGCGGGTCGCTCAGGTCGGCAATGGAATCGTACAGCAGTTCGAGCGTATAGAGCGGGTTGTGCGCGTAGTTGCCCGGATCGGCGGTGACCAGCTTCCAGTTGAAGGCGGCGCGCAGGCTGCGCGGGGTCCAGGACTTGTAGGCCACCGGACTGCCGTCTTCCATGTCGATGGCGCCGTCGCCGTTGGCGTCGGCAAAGAAATAGGGGTAGCGCGTGCCGTCGTAGATCACCGGCGCCCCGGCGACTTCGGTGGTGTAGGCGCGGATCATGTCCATCAGCGTCCCGGCATTGGCGGCGATGTCGGAATGGATACCGACGTCGGTCTTGCCGCTGCCGTCGTAGCTTTGCCGGGCGATGCGGATGTCCTCGGGGGACTCGGCCTCGTGGCAGGTCTGGCAGGGTTCGAAAACGATCTCCAGCGTGTGCGGTTCGTGGCAAGAGTTGCAGCTTTCCACGGGCTTGGCGTGGAAGAACCGCCCGGAGTAGGTCTGGCCCTCGTAGTGATACCCCGCCTCGCCGTAACCGCCGAGCCAGGTGGCCGCAGCCGTAGCGTAGTGCGGGTTGATGAAGCCGAGATCGGCGTTGGGTTCGTCGACGGGCAGGCCCGCGATTGCCTTTTCCACGTCCGCCCCCGCCGACCGGCCCTGGTGGCAGGTCAGGCAAGACGCTTCGACGCCCGTCACCGGATGCACCACGCCGCTGGGGAAGGTGATCTCGCGCACCTCTGCCAGCCCGGCGTTATGGCACGTGCCGCAATCGACGACGCCGCCGGTGTTGATCGGGCCGTCCACGACACCGGCCTCCGTGCCGTCCAGCCCGTGGAAATCGCGGAACCCTTCGCCCGAATGGCAGGTGGCACAGCGCGCGTTGACCTCGCCCTCGTCGTCCCAGTGGCGGAACGCTTCGGCGGCGGCATTGGCATGGGCAGAGCGGAACCAGTCCTGGATCGCCTTGTCGTTGTCGATGTTGATCTCGGACGGCGAGAACGGGCCGGACTGCGGAAGCGCGAAGGGGATGACGGGGGCCTCGCCCTCCGCGTCGTCGGAGGCTGACTGCGCGGTTGCGGACGCGGCGAACAGCAGGCCCGCGATCACGCCCGCGGCAAGGGACGGCACGAGCGATCCGGGGAAGGGTGACGGCATGGGCAATCTCCTTTCGAAGCAGGTTTGCAATTGCAGCAAGGATCGCGCGGTTGCGAAAAGATGGCATTGATTCAAATCATATCGTGGACCGAAAGCCGCCGTTAACCTTCAACTTCGAGGCGTTTTCAACAGGCGCGCAAGGCACCGCAACCGAGTGGGAGAAGGATGGGTTTTTTCAGGGCGGGAAAGGGACTGGTCCCGGCGATCGCCGCATTGCCGGAACGCCGCGACGACACTTGCGTCACGACGGAAGAGGCGGCGGTCCTGCCGCCCGCGGGTCCGATCCTGCACGTCACGCCTCTGGTCGCCGAAGGTGACCGCGTGGCGCAGGGAGAGGCCGTTGCCCACCTGCGTCATGCGCCCGGTATCCGTCTGACCGCACCCATCGCCGGAACCGTGGCGCGGATCGTCATGCGGCCCGGGCGCAGGCTGGTGGAAATCGTGCTGTTCCGCGACGGGGACGCGGTTGTCCGGCACGAGACGAGCGACCAGACCCCGGAGGCCCTGCGCCGTCTCTTTCAGGCTTCGGGCGTCTGGCCCCTGCTGCGCAGGCGGCCCTTCGGCGGAATGCCCGATGCAGAGGAGGCGCCCGCCGCGATCCTCGTCATGGCGACTGACACGCGCCCGGGTGCCCCCGATCCCGGCGGGGCGCTTGAAGGGCGGGAGGAGGACTTTGCCCGGGGTGTTGGCGCGCTGCAGAAGCTGACCGATGGCCCGGTGATCGTCTTTGCCCAGTCGGACGCGTTGCCCACCGGGCTGTCGCTGAGCGCGCAGGTGGTCCATCGCGGCCGCCGTCATCCGCAGGGATTGCCGGGGATCTGCTGCCACGGGGTCTTTCCCGCGGGCCTTGGCGCGCCGGTCTGGGACATACATGCCGAAGACGTGGCCGCCATGGGCGCGCTGCTGGACACCGGGGTGCTGCCGGTCATGCGGCAGGTGCGCATCGGGGGGACGGGTCTGCGCGAAGGACGAAGCCTGCGGACCCACCCCGGTGCGGACCTCCGGCAACTCACCCGCCGGATCGTGGCCCCCGGACCGCACACCATCCTGTCCGGCAGTGCACTGGATGGGCACGTGGGTCACTGGCTCGCGCCGCGCGACCGGCAGGTGACGGTCCTGCCTGCACAGGGACCGGCGCGTCCTCGGCACTGGCTGGCGCAGGCGCTCGGCCGCTCCCCGCGCGGTCTGCCCGCGATCCCCACGGCGGGGCTGGAGCAGGCCTTCGCGGGCACGCTTCCCGCGGCGCCCTTCCTGCGTGCCCTTGGGGCGGGGGATGACGAGACGGCGATGAAGCTTGGCGTGCTGTCGCTGCTGGATGAGGACGTGGCCCTGGCCGATTACGTGCTGAGCGAGAACGGAGAGATCGCCACCCAGCTGCGCACCATGCTGGATCGCATCCGGTCGGAGTTCGCAGCGTGATCCGGGGGCTCTGGAACCGCGAAACCGTGGCCGCCGTGCTGCTTGCCGCGCATCTGCCCATCGTGGTGATGTGGATCGCCTACGGCGGGGCTGACACGCTGTTCCGTTTCGGCCTCGCGGCGCTGGTGATCGGCGTCTGGCACCTCGTCTTCCTGCTGGTGCGCGCGCAGGCGCCGTCGCTGTCCGCGGTCCTCGCCGCCCTCGCCATCGCGATCCTGATGCCCGAAGATCTGGGCACGTTGCGCGCGGCCTGGGGGATCAGTTTCGGCATCGTGATGGGAGAGCTGGTCTTCGGCGGCTGGGGCCGGAACGTGGTCCACCCGGCGACGGTGGCGCTGTCTTTCCTCGGGTTCGGCTTCCCTGCCTTCGGCTGGCCCGCGTTCGACGCGCCGGTGGCATGGGCGGTCGTGCCGGCTGCGCTGATCGGCATGGGGACGGGCGTGATGCCGGGCGGCGTGATCGCGGGAGCCGTGATCGTCGGTGCGGCGGCGGGCGTCTTCGGCGTGTTGCCGGTGCCGGTGCTGCACGTCGGCGCGCTGGTGCTGGTGCTGCTGGTCTCCGACCCCGTCACAAGCGCTGCGACCCGCGGCGGTCGCTGGCTGGAAGGCGCACTTTATGGCGCCCTCCTGATCCTGTTTGCAACCGGGTGGACCGGGGCGGAGCCGGTGCAGATCGCTGTCGCCGCCGCGCTGCTGGCCTCGCTGGCGGCCCCGCTTCTGGACGAGGCCGCGCTGGCGCTCTGGATCGCCCGCAGAAGGAGACGTCATGGCAGAACGTGACCTGAACCCGCTGCGCCGCCTGATGGCGCTGCCCAACGAAAGCCGCGCCAAGACGATCATCGTGGCGTTCCTCGTTTCGGCGATCTGTGCCGCGCTGGTCAGCGGCGCGACAGTGATGCTGCGCCCGATCCAGGCGGCCAACCGCGCGGCAGAGGAACAGGCCCGGATCGCCTCGCTGGTGGCGGGCATTCCCGGCATGTCGGCGCTGCTGGAGGAGGCGGGCGGAACACTTTCGACCGTGGTGATCGACCTCGACCGGGGGCGCGCGGCAGAGGACGTGACGCCCGCCACACTCGACGCGGCATTGGCCGATCCGGGCAACTGGACGGCGCTCGCGCCCGCCGAGGATCTGGCCGGTCTGGGGACGCGGCCCGACTTCGTGCAGGTCTACCTGCTGCGCGAGGGCGAAGAGATCTCGCTCGCGCTGCTGCCGGTCAGCGGGCAGGGATACGGCGGGCGGATCGACGCGATCCTCGCATTGCAGGGCGACATGAACACCGTCGCCGGTATCGCCGTCACCCACCATTCGGAGACGCCCGGCCTTGGCGGCCGGATCGAGGAGGCGTCCTGGCAGGCGGGCTTTGCCGGGACCGAACTGCGCGACGAAGCGGGCACCGTCCAGTTCCGCGTGGCGCAGGGGACTGCCACCGGCCCCTACGAGGTCGACGGCATCACCGGCGCCACCCGCACCGGGCGGGGCATGACGCAGATCGTCCGCTTCTGGCTGGGGCCGGAGGGGTACGGCCCGCTGATCGACGCCATCGCACGCGGGGAGTTCTGAGCGATGGCACGGACCTCTGCATGGACCACGCTGACCGAGCCGCTGATCCGCCAGAACCCGGTGATACTGCAGATCCTCGGCATCTGCTCGGCGCTGGCGGTGACGACGACGCTCGCCACGGCGCTGACCATGTCGGTGGCGCTGACGGTGGTGCTGACACTGGCGGCGGGCATCGTCAGCACGATCCGGCGGCATATTCCCGACACCATCCGGCTGATCGTGCAGATCGTCATCGTCGCCTCGCTGGTGATCGTCATCGACCAGGTGTTGCAGGCCTATTTCGCCGAGATCAGCCGCGCGCTGTCGGTCTACGTGGGCCTTATCACCACCAACTGCCTCGTCCTCGGCCGGACGGAGGCCTATGCCCGCCGCCATCCGCCGCTGCCCGCGATGATCGACGCCTTCGGCAACGGGCTGGGTTATTCGCTGGTGCTGCTGGTGATCGGCGGGCTGCGCGAACTGCTGGGCAAGGGGGAGCTCTTCGGCGCAACCGTGCTGCCGCTTGCCAGCGAGGGCGGCTGGTTCACGCCACTCAGCCTGATGCTGCTGGCGCCCTCGGCCTTCTTCCTGCTGGGCCTCTTGGTCTGGACGGTGCGCAGCGTGCTGCCGGAGCAGGCCGAGGCGCCGGAGCACACGCCGCCGAGCAGAGCGGAGGTGACCGAATGACCGATCTGTGGAACCTGTTCCTGATGTCGGCCTTCGTCGACAACATGCCCCTGACGCTGTTCCTGGGCCTCTGCACCTTCCTTGCGCTGTCGAGGAAACCAGAGGCGGCGCTGGGGCTCGGTATCGCGATGATTGGGGTGATGGGTTTGACGGTGCCGTTGAACCACATCGTCTATCACTACCTGCTGGCGCCGGGCGCCTGGGGCTGGGCCGGGATGCCGGAGATCGACCTGTCCTATCTGTCACTCATCGCCTTCATCGGGGTCATCGCCGCGTCGGTGCAACTGCTCGAGATGCTGCTCGACCGTTTCGCGCCCGCGATCCACGCGGCTTTCGGGGTCTTCCTGCCGCTCCTGACGGTGCAATGCGCGATCCTCGCAGGGAGCCTCTTCATGGTGGAGCGCAACTACACCCTGGCACAATCGACGGTCTTCGGGCTGGGCAGCGGCGTCGGTTTCGCGCTGGCGGTGGCGATGCTGGCGGCGATCCGAACGCGGCTGGCCTATGCCGACCTGCCTGCGGGGCTGCGCGGGCTGGGCATTGCCTTTGTCCTCACCGGACTGATGTCGCTGGGCTTTGCCTCCTTCGCACAGATGGCGGCGTCGCAATGACCGAGGTTGTGCTTGGAAGCGCCGTGATCGTGCTGCTGGTCGTGGGGATGAGCCTGGGGCTCGTCGTCCTGCGGCGGCGACTGGTGCCGGACACGGGGCTGGACGTGGTGGTGAACGCCACGACCCACCTGACGGCCAGGCGCGGCGACAAGTTGCTGGGGGTGCTGCACAATGCGGGCATCGGCCTGCCCGCCGCCTGTGGCGGATCGGGGACCTGCGGGCTCTGCCGCGTGACGGTGGAGGGCGAGGGCGCGGGTGAACCACAGGCGACGGAACGGGGCGTCCTGTCGCCCAGGGAACGGCGCGCCCATGTCCGGCTGGCCTGCCAGACCCGGCTGCGCGGCGATTGCGCGGTGACCGTGCCGGACGATATCCTCAGTGCCGGCGGCGGCGTGATCTGCACGGTGCGCTCGACCCGGATGCTTGCCCCGCTGATCCGCGAGATCGTGGTGGACCTGCCGCCCGACCATCCGACGGAGTTCCTCGCCGGCGATTTCATGCAGGTCACCGCGCCGCCCTACAACCTGGACTTCGCGACGCTCGACGTGCCGGAAGACTTCGCGGAGGCCTGGGATATCGCGGGCTGGCGGCGGTTGCGGTCGCAGTCCGGGGCAGAGGTGACGCGCGCCTATTCGCTTGCCACCCGGCCGGAGGACACAGGGCGCGCCGTCTTCAACATCCGCCTCGCCGTGCCGCCTGCAGGACAGGAGGAAGAGGTGCCGCCGGGCTGTGTCTCGTCGTGGATGTTCTCGCTGAAGCCGGGCGACAGGATCACGTTGTCCGGCCCCTTCGGCGAGTTCCATGTCCAGCCCACCGACCGCGAGATGGTCTTTGTCGGCGGGGGCGTGGGCATGGCGCCTCTGCGCGCGATGATCCACCAGCAACTGGGGCGTGGCACGCAGCGGCGCATCCGCTACTTTTATGGCGCGCGCTCTGCCGCCGACCTGTTCTACACCGACGAATTCCACCGGCTGGCCGCCGAGCATCCGAACTTCAGCTGGACACCGGCCTTGTCGGACCCGGCCCCGGGCGATCGCTGGCTGGGGGCTACGGGGTTCGTCCACGACATCCTGCGCCGCGAGATGAGCGCAGATCCCGCGCCCGAGGAATGCGAGTACTACCTCTGCGGGCCGCCGGTGATGATCTCGGCGGTGCTGTCCACGCTCGACCGGCTCGGCGTCGAGCCCGAGCAGATCTTCTATGACGATTTCGGAGCCTGAGATGATGAAACGCCTTCAGGAACCCACCCGCCGCGCGGCCCTTGGCCTGATCGGCAGCGCCTGTGTCCTGCCACGCATGGCACTTGCAGCAGGCGGCGGGGTCGAGACGCTGAGCGGCCGGGCCTTCGGCACCGGCTGGCGTGTGAGCGCGCCGGAGGGGCAGGGGCTGGCACGGCTCAGGCCCGAGATCGAGGCGCTTTTTGCCCGGATCGACAGACAGCTTTCGCCCTGGCGGCCCGACAGCGCGATCAGCCGGTTCAACGCAGGCGGGACGGAGGGGGACGATCCTGCCCTGTGCCACGTCACGTCTGCCGCGGTGGAGATTGCCCGGCAAAGCGAGGGCGCCTTCGATCCGACCGTGGGGCCGCTGGTGGCGCGCTGGGGATTTGGCCCGGTCAGCGGCGGTGCGCCGGACTGGCGGGCCTTGTCCGTCAGCGCGGAGAGCATCACCAAGCAGCGGGCCGACCTGACGCTCGACCTTTGCGGCATTGCCAAGGGCTGGGCGCTGGACCGCGCTATGGTCCTGATGGGCGAGGCCGGGTTCACGGACGCGCTGTTCGATCTGGGCGGAGAGCTGTCGGGGCGGGGCAACCACCCGACCGGCCGGGACTGGCGGGTCGCGGTCGATGCGCCGTTCCCCGGTGCGCCGTCACCCGCCACCCTGCGCCTGCCCGACGGCGCCGCAGTCGCCACGTCCGGCACCGGCGTGCAAAGCTATGCGCTGGGGGGCATGCGCTACAGCCACGTGATCGATCCGCGCGCGGAGGCGCCGGTGGCGGGCCGCCTGCGCGCCGTGTCGGTGGTCGCACCGGACGCCATGAGTGCCGACGGTTGGGCCACCGCTCTGCTGGCGGCGGGCGAGGAGCGGGGGCCCGGGATCGCCCGCGCCCGGAACCTCGCGGCGCTGTTCCTGCTGGAGGACGCTGGCGCGCTGAGCCAGATCCGAACCGGCGCCATCGATGACATGATCCTCTGAGCGAAAGGCATTGGCCATGGAAATCCTCCTTGCCGTGATCACCGTGACGCTCGCCGCCTGCGGCATCGGGCTCGGGCTGATATTCGGCGGCAAACCCGTGCGCACCAGCTGCGGCGCGGCAGAGGGACTGCCCGGCGGACGCTGCGCCGATTGCCCGCTGCGGCGGCGCGCGGCGCAGGTGCAGTCGGAGGTCGGATCGTGACCGCCTACCGCATCCGGAGCATCCTTCGGCACGAGGTGCCCACGCTTGCGCCCGACATGCCCATGCGCCGCGCGGTTGCCATCCTGGTGGAAACGAAATCCGCCGCTGCCCCCGTTGTGACGGACGATGGGCGCCTAGTCGGCATCCTGACCCAGAAAGACTGCTTCCGACCCGCGCTGCACGCCAGCTATCACCGGGACTGGACAGGGCTGGTGCGCGATCACATGTCTGCCCAAGTGGTGACCGTCGATATCGACGACGAGGTCATCCGCGTGGCGGAGATGTTCCTCGATCTGCCGCACCGGCTGTTCCCGGTTCTGGATCAGGGCCACGTCGCGGGCATGATCCATCGCTCGGACGTGCTGGGCTTGCTGATCCGGATGGGGTGAACGGAAGGACTGTTTTCAATGGTCGGAGAGAGGCGGCGCGCGAAGCCGTGGACTGAACCCCTGGATCGTCAAGGCTGCGCAGGCCAAGCGGCACCCGGTGATAGCCGTCTCAACTGCGTTTGCGCTTGAACCGACGCAGCTTGCCGCCCGCTCCAACAGGCGCGCCCTGTTCCCGGGGCGCGTCCGCCGTTCCAGCCCGGCCAGTGTATTGCGTTCGGACAGGCCCGGGGGCCCATCCGCCTTGCCTCACTGAGTCAGTTTGGCCGTGATCTGGGCGAAGAGTTCCTCGTTTTCCTGGTCCCGGCCAACGGGTTCCTGCGTGTAGCTGATCTTGACGATGACGATGTTGTTGGCCGGATCGACTCGGATGAACTGGTGGTGCAGGCCGAGCGCCATGAACACGTCGCTGCCCCCGTCGGTCCACCACTGGTACTGGTAGCCCACCGGTTCGCCGGGTGCGACCGGCTCGTAGCCCTCGTCGGGAACGGTGGCCTCCTTCACCCAGTCGGCGGGCACCACCTGCTTGCCGTTGGCCATACCGTCCTGAAGGAACATCTGGCCGAAGCGCGCATGGTCGCGCGCGGTGGAGGCAAGGCCAGCACCGTAGAATTCGCGACCCACGTCGTCCGGCCCGTCCATGATCCAGTAGGCGTCGTATTCCGCTCCCATCGGCTGCCAGAGCTTCTCGCTCATGTACTCCGCCCCGGTGCGGCCGGTGACCCGTTCCACGATGCAGCCCAGCACGCTGGTGTCGAGCGTGGCGTAGTTGAAGCGTTCGTCGGGCGCCGTCTCGCCCTTCTCCGACTCGTTCGCGGCGTAGTCGCACCAGCGGTACTTGTAGCCCACCAACGCGTTGTCATGGACCGTGGTCAACTGCGTCTCGCTGCCGAACTCGTAGCGTTCCTCCCATGCCACGCCGGACCGCATCCGCAGCACGTCGCGTACCGTCGGCCCGTCGTAGCCGGAGCCTTGCATCTCGGGCAGGTACTTCGTGACCTTGTCGTCTAGGCTGTCGATCAGCCCGTCCTCCAGCGCGAAACCGATCAATGTCGAAGTGTAGGACTTCGCGACCGAGAAGGTCAGGAAGCGCGTGTCCGGGCTACTGCCGTTGCGATAGGTCTCGTGCACGATGGCGCCGTCCTTCAGCACCACCAGCGCGTTGGCCCGCGTCCGTTCGAGCGCGCCTTCGAGATCGTAGGTCTCGCCCAGGATCGTATACTCGCCTTCGAGCGGGATCGGGTTCTCCGGCAGCGTCCATGTCTCGCTTCCGGCGGGGACGGTGCGCGTCGCGAACATCTGGTCCATGTGCTGGAACGTCAGGTAGTTGAGCGAGGGCAGGAACATGCTGGCGCGTGCCTCGATCATGGTCGGGGTCAGCCAGCGGTCGGGATCGGCGGTCTGGGCTGTGGCAGTGCCGCAAAGGCCTACCAAGGTGGCCGCGGCGGTGAACGTCGCTGTCAGGTGGTTCAAATGTCTCATGCGTTTCTCCTCTCGTGCACGGGACCTGTCGACGATTGTCCGTTCTCCGATTGCCCCGCGCGCCGCCCCGTCGATTGGAATCCGGCGGAGGCCTGACATAAGATCGCCCGGTCATGTCCAGCCCTCCCGGAGGGACACGACAGAAACGAACTGTCGGAGCGCGCAGGATCATGAACGAAACCCACCCCCGAACCGGTCTGGCACCATGATTGCAATCGTCACAAAGTTTTAGTCAATAAAAAAATATATGGTATAAAAGAATATCCGGATGGACAGCTCGAAGAAAACCATGGTGATGAGAGACGATGAACAGACAGCCGGCGGAGCGGAGCCCGCGCCCGGACTGAGATCGCGCAAGAAGGCCAGGCGGCACGAGGAGATCCTCGATCAGGCCCGCGCGCTCTTCTCCGAGAGGGGCGTGGATGCCGTGACAATGGCCGAGATCGCCGAAGCCGCGGGCGTGTCGACACCGACGGTTTTCAACTACTTCGGCAACAAGGACGGCATCCTGATCGCGATGATCACCGAAGGCGCGCAGCATGCCCGCGACAACAGCAAGGTGATGGAGCCGCGCACGGATGTCGATTTCCTCAGTTCCCTGATGACGGTCTTCATGGATATCTCGGTCGAGACGATGGAGATCGCCAGCAAGCGGATCTGGCGCTACGCCAATGCAGCGGCAATCCGTCACTCGGAGTCGGAATTCGCACGGTCGTTTCAGGACGTCGACGCTGCGCTGATCGGTGTGATCGAAGCCATTCTCGGACGCTACAGCCTGACGCTGCACGACGGTTCAGCGGGGGACGCGCGGCACATCGCACAGCTGTTCTTCGATGTCTGGCTCAGCACCTTTCAGGTCTTCGTCGGCGTCCAGGACATGACGATCGAGGCGCACGAGGACAAGCTGAGGGCCCGTTTCGCGCCGCTGTGCAAGATGATTTTTGAGCCGGAATTCCTCGCCCGGCCGACACTCGCAGACGTGGCACCGCACTGACCCATGGCGGAAACGTGCGGGCGGTATGTTCAACGCCCGCCGCGGAGCCGCGCCAGTTCGGTCTTCATCCGCGCGACCCTGTCGTGATGCGCATCGCCGCGGCGCAGGCTGACGGCGGTCGAAAGTATGTCGATCACCACGAGGTGCGACAATCGCGATACCGTGGGCGTATAGAGATCCGTGTTCTCCAGCGTCTCGACCACCAGCGTCACATCGCAATGGCGGGTGAGGGGGCTTTCCGCCTGCCCGGTGATGCCCACCGTCGCCGCCCCCCGCGCCTGGGCCGTGGCCATCGCCGACACGATCTCACGCGTCTGGCCGGTGTTGGAAATTGCCACCGCCGCATCGCCCGGCTGCAGCATGCCGGCGGTCATGAACATCTGGTGGGCATCGGACGGCGCGCCGCAGGGCACGCCGAACAGCGGGAACTTCTGTTGCGCGTCGCGCGCCACGATGCCGGATGCACCGAAGCCCAGGAACTCGATCCTTTGCGCGGCGGCCAACAGGTCCACCGCCGCTCCGATCCGTTCCATGTCCAGCCGGGACTGCGCCCAGTTGAGGTTCGAGAGGTTGAAATCGAAGATCTTGGTCACGATGCCGGGCAGGTCGTCGGCGTCGCTGATCGCAGTGTGAGAGGTCGTCCGGGCAAAGGCGAGGCTGCGCGCCAGCCTGACCCTCAGGTCACGGAACCCTTCGCAGCCGATCGCGGTGCAGAAGCGGATGACAGTGGGTTCGGAAACCTCCGCCGCCTTGGCCAGCCGGGCGAGCGTCATGGCCACCACCTCTTCGGGGCGGTCGAGGATGACCTCGGCCACACGGCGGTCGGACTTGCGCAGGTCGTCCCGCAGGCGGACGATCTCTTCCAGCAGGTTGTCGTTCGGCGTGGGCGTGCTGTGCATCGTGGCTTTCTTTCTCAGGTGTTTGCGACGTCGCCCGGGAGGGCGCGCCCACCTGTCAGGGCTGTGAGGCCACGCGGCCCGTCGCCTCCGCAGCAATCTGCGAGATGGCGTCGAACCCCGGGCCGGACGTGGGGATCGGCACGTCGAAGACCTCGGCAATGACCTGCGTCCAGCCGTGGATGAAGTAGGTCCAGCCGTCCTCGATCTGCAAGCCGCGCGCCGCCTGTTGTGCCCGTGCCTGGTCGAGGAACACGAGATCGCCGCGATAGTTCAGCTCCCACACGATGCCGCCATGCGGGAAGGGGCCGTCGAAGGTCAGCGGAGAGCCGGGGGCATCCTTGCCCAGCCCGGTCGCGTTCACCACGACCGAGCCGGGCTGCAGCGTTTTCATCTGCGCATCGTTGTCCTCGCGCCGGTCTGCCAGCACGTAGTCACAGGAAACGTCGCAGCCGGACGCCTCGTGGAACGCGCGGATGTGGTCGAGGCGGGGCTGCGTGCGGTCGGTGACGACGATCCGCGTGGGACGGTTGGCGCCGCGTGACAGCTGCGCAAGGTGCCAGGTCAGTGCGATGGTCGACCCGCCTGCGCCCATCGACAGAAGCTCCGCCCCTGTGTCGGCGAAATGGTTCGGCGGCAGGAACCCGTCGAGGGCGAGACCGGAAGAGATCGGGTCCTTCGCATGGCAGATCAGCCGCCCCTCGCGCTTCGACAGGCAGGAGGTTTCGGCCATCAGGCGCGCGTGCGGGTCGATTTCGTCGAAGAGGTCGGCGCAGGCGGCATAGAGATCGAGCTTGTGGGTCGTCACCAGCGCGCCGAGGCTGAGCGGGTCCTCCTTGATGAAGCGCGTCACCGCCCGGTAGCTTTCCACCGTGTCGTGCGGTTTCAGGTCGATGCCCTTGATCGCGACGTCGCCCAGGCCGAGGTGCGCGGCCCACTTCGGAAAAACCCGCATGATCGACGAGGCGCCGGTGGTGACGCCGATGAAGTAGAAGGTCGGTTTCTGGGCCGGGGTCATGGTGCCTCGCTGCATGGGGACTGCCATCGTACACGTCAGGCGGCGGTGGCCAGAACGGCGTCGATTTCTGCGCGGGTGCGCGGGCGGTAGGCGGCGTTGTCGACGGCCGCCCAGCCTTCCGGCCCGGCGACGATGCGTTTCGCCATACCGCCCGAGCGTTCGATGATGCCGTAGTCCTGCCCGCTGTCGCTGGGGTAGCAGAAGCTCATTACCAGGGGCTGCGGCCCTGTGTTGACGGAGCGGTGGATCCACATCGGGGGAACGTAGACCATCACGCGCGGCCGGATCTCCAGGACCCGCGTCTCGCCCTCAGGGCTTTCCAGCAGCATCACGCCTTCGCCGCTTTCGCCGTAATAGGTTTCGGGGCGGTTGCCGGTGGCGTGGATATGGCCGCGCGTCATGAAAAACTCGCGCCCGACGCGCCCCGGCTGCATCCATGTGGTCCCGAAGATCAGGTCGCCGGACGCCTGCTGCGGCCTTACCTCGTGCACGACGTAGACGATGCGGTCCGGGTCCTCGACCTTGAGCGTCTCGAAAGCCTGAGCGTCCTCATAGAGGCCCGCAAGGTCCGACAGGCGTTTTTCATACCGCCCGGTGGCTGCGCTCAGGTGCCCGGTCGACGGATCGATGACGTGGGCGGTCGGGGGCTGATACATCGGCGGGACTCTCGGCTGATAGGTAGTTTAACTACCTCTGTAACGGGGGACGCGTCGATTTGGCAAGGCTGTGCCTGTCTCTCCATGTGGGCGGCGCAGACCGGTTTCGGGCTTTGAGTGTAAGATTGGTCCGTTTCTAGGGCATTGGATGTCAATTGCACTGACGCTTTGCCCGCCTGCCACTGGCTACGATATCGTAGTTTTTCTACCCATACAGCTTGCGCGCGCCAGTGCGCGTCGGCACTCTGCCTGTCAGGGAGAAGCCCGCAAGCGGAGGAGAGACCATGCGCGACCTGTATCTGGCCATCGATGTGGGCACCGGCGGGCTGCGTTCTGCTCTGGTCGGGCGCGACGGGCGCATCCTTGCCTTTGCCCACCGCGAGCACGAGCAGATCGTTCCACAGTTCGGCTGGTCGGAGCAGCGCCCCGCCGATTGGTGGCAGGGCACGCAGGACACCATCCGTGCGGTTCTGGCCGATGTCGACGGCGCTGCAGACCGGGTTGCGGCGATCTGCACTTGCGGGCAGATGCACGGCACGGTCCTGGTGGACGGGAGCGGCCAACTGACCCGCGATACCGCCCCGTTGTGGAACGACAAGCGCACCGCGCCGCAGGTGGAGGCATTCTCGGGCCGTGTCGGGCAGGGCGCGTACCTCGACATCGCCGCGAACATGCCCGCGACCGCCTGGCCCGCCTTCAAGCTCGCATGGATCGCGGAACACGACCCGCAGGCCATGGCACGGACCGCGGCGGTCTTGATGCCGAAGGACTGGATCAACCTGTGCCTCACCGGACAGCTTGCGCAGGACAGGACGGAGGCCTCGCTGTCCTTCCTGATGGACTGGCGCAGCCGCGACTGGTCGGAGGCGTTGTGCCGGATGACCGGGGTGAACCCTGCGCTTCTGCCGCCGCTGCACGATGCCGGGGACATCCTCGGGCCGCTGCTGCCGGAGGTGGCGCAGGCGCTTGGACTCGATGCGGGTGTCCCGGTGCTGGCGGGCGCGGGCGATTACCCCATGGCGCTGCTCGGCTCGGGTGTGATCGGGCCCGGCATGGGATCGGACGTGACCGGCACCTCGACGATCATCACCCTGACGCATGACAAGCCGGTCATCGATCCGGAGATCTCGAACGTGATGTCGGCGGGCGGCGACTGGGGGGCCATGACGCTGCTCGACGCCGGAGGGGACGCGGTGCGGTGGGCGCGGCGCGCCTTTCATGGCAACGACCGCAGCTATGCCCGGATCGCGGAGGACGCGGCGCAAGCGGTGGCGGGATCGGACGCGCTGTTCTTCCTGCCGTACCTGTCCGGTGAACGGTTCAACCCGCGCAGCCGAGCGCAGTTCTTCGGCCTGACGGCCAGCCACGGCCTGCCGGAGCTACACCGCGCCGTGTTGGAGGGGGTAGCCTTCTCCGTCCGCCAGCGGCTCGACGGGCTGCAGGGCGGGCAGGGGCGGCCCGAACGGATCGTGGCGGCGAGCGGCGGCGCGAAGAACACCCTCTGGCTGCGGATCAAGGCGAGCATGTACGGTGTGCCATACCTTGTCCCCGAAGAGCTGGAATGCGGCGTCGTGGGCGCGGCGATGCTGATGGCTGTGGCGACGGGCGATGCACCGGACCTGAAGGCGGCGGCCGCGAAGATGGTGCGCTTTGCCGACGAGGTGCAGCCCGATCCCGCCTGGGCGGAGGTCTACGACCAGATGATGCCCATCTACGCGCGGCTCTACGACAGCGCGCAGGATATCCTGGTGGAGATGGAGGGGCTGCTCTGAGGACCGACCCTCAGTCGGGGCGGTAGAAGCCCGAGCGGACCTCCGCAAAGGAGAGTGCGCCGCCGAGGCGCTGGTTGATCTCGGCCTTTTCCTCATCGGACCAGTCGACGTAGAGCACGATCTCGACCGGAGACAACAGGATGCCGTTGCCGTTCAGGTGCGCACCGTGGGCCTTGACGTGCGGGCTGGCGAAATGCGCCTCGAGCGCGGCGAGATCGGTGAAAACCTCCAGCCAGCGGTAGGTCACGCGATCATCGGCGCGGGCGTGCACGGTCAGTGCGTGGACCAGCATCCCCGGTTCGGTCTCGCGCACCTTGTCGTCGATGGCCTGGCTTGCGGCCTCGTAATCGGCGACGCGGTCGGGGTGGACGTGCTCGAAGGCCTCGAGCGCGATGATCCTGTCGGTGGAAGCGGTCATGCGGTGTCCTCGCGGATGGCGGCGCCGTCGCTGGCGCGGAAGAAATGCAGCTTGGCGGGATCGAAGCGGATCGGCACATGGTCCCCGGGCCGGGTGGGCGTATCGGCGCGGGCCTGGCCGGTGAACTTGCGGTCGCCGACTTGGCCGATCACCAGCGTGTGCGGCCCGAGCGGTTCGATATCGACGACCTCGACGGTGACGCCGATGCCTCCTTCGCCCTCTGCGGTATGTTCGGGGCGGATGCCCAGCAGGCAGTCCTGGCCGACAAGCGGCGCAAGCGTGGCGGTGCGTTCGGCGGGAATCTCGAAGGTGAGGCCCTCGGTACCCACGAAGCGCAGGGTGTCGCCCGCAGCCTCGATCCGGCCGTCGAGCATGTTCATGCTGGGCGCGCCGATGAACTCGGCCACGAAGGCATTGGCGGGCCGTTCGTACAGCGTGATCGGGTCGGCGGCCTGTTCGATCAGCCCGTCGCGCAGCACCACCACGCGGTCGGCCATGGTCATCGCCTCGACCTGATCGTGGGTGACGTAGACCATGGTGGTCTTGAGCCGGCGGTGAAGCTGCTTGATCTCCACGCGCATCTCGACGCGCAGCTTGGCGTCGAGGTTCGACAACGGTTCGTCGAAAAGGAAGACATCGGGGTCGCGCACGATGGCGCGGCCGATGGCAACGCGCTGGCGCTGGCCGCCCGAGAGGGCTGCGGGCTTGCGGTCGAGATAGTCGGTCAGGTTCAGGATGCGCGCTGCGTTGTCGATAGCCTTGGCGGCATCCGCCTTGGGCGTGCGGCGCACCTTCATGCCGTAGCCGATGTTCTCGCGCACGGTCATGTGCGGGTAAAGCGCGTAGCTCTGGAACACCATGGCGCAGTTGCGCAGGCCGGGGCGCAGGTGCGTGACCTCGCGGTCGCCGATGTGCATGGCGCCGCTGGTGACGGTTTCGAGGCCCGCGATCATCCGCAGCGTGGTGGACTTGCCGCAGCCCGAAGGCCCGACGAGCACGACGAACTCTCCGTCGCGGATCTCGAGGTCCATCGGAGGGATGACCTGCAGGTCGCCGTAGGATTTCGTCACGCCGTTCAGCGAAATGGTTGCCATGTGGGGGTCTTTCCGAATGTCGCGAAAGGGGCGGCCCGCATAAGGCCGCCCCCGACGGGTTACTTCTGCGGCAGGCCCATGGAGGCCCGGTAGGCGGCAAGCTGTGCGTCGCGGCCGAACTGGTCGGTCAGCTCGTTCCAGCCTTCGGCCACGGTGTCCAGCGCCTCCTGCGGGGTGACTTCTCCTGCCAGCGCGCGGCTCAGCTCGATCTCGAGAATCTCGGTGTACGAGAAGTAGCCAGGCAGACGCATGTCGAGCGCGACGTTGTCCGCCGTCACCGCCTCACGCTGGGCGCCCAGGTATTCCTGCGCCTCGCGCTCGGAGAACAGCGTGGACCAGCGCTCCATGTCGGTGGTGTGCGAGATCCGGTAGGGGTTCACGCCCGTGCCGCCGGTGACGGTGGCCTTGCCCGAAACCTCGGGGCTGGAGAGGGTGGAGATGAAGTCCCACGCCGCTTCCTGGTTTTTGGAGGACTGCGGAACCGCCGCCTGCCAGCCGCCGAACGCCATGAATGAGGTGTCGACGGGTTCCTCGAAGGTGTCCCACTCGCCGGTCTTGTAGTTGTAGACCTCGGTCGAGGACGGGAGCACGGCAGAGCCGACATTGCCCGCAACGGTGGACTGCGCCGGGTCCGCCGCGATCACGCCGGTGTCGCCCCAGCCGATGGACTGGGCGACCTGGCCGCCCGCGAAGGCGGCGTTGACCTCGCCGAAGGAGAAGTTCAGCGCCGACGGCGGAGCCAGCTTGGAGGCGCGGATGTACTCTTCGAGGCCGCGGACCCATGCCGGATTGTTCACCTGAGCGTCCATGGTCTCGGGATCGAAGAACATGGCGCCGGGAAGGTCCGGGTGGCTGGCGTAGGCTGCCACGTGGGAGAAGAGGAACCAGAACTGCTGGCCGCCGCGGCGGAACGCCTCGGCCGTGCCGTAGACGCCCTCGACGTTGTCCTGGAAGTACTCGGCGATATCGAGGTACTCGGCCCAGGTCTTCGGCGGAGCGAGGTCGTAGCCGTACTTCTCCTTGAACGCAGTCTTGTTCGCCTCGTCCTCGAAGAGGTCGATGCGGTAGGTGTAGGTGTGCACGTCGCCGTCCATGGTCTGCGACAGGACCTTGTCGTTCCAGACCATAAGCTGTTCACGGTAGACCGGCGCGATGTCTTCCCATGCCTCGCCTTCCTGGAACTTGGCGGGCATCTCCGTCAGGAACGGCGTGAAGTCCGGTGCCCATGCCGGGGCGAAGGCGATCACGTCGAAGGAGTCGTCGCCTGCGGCCAGCGTGGTGACGATCTTGGGATAGAGCTCGGACCAGGGGAACTCGACGACCTTGACGGTGCCGCAGGTCTTTTCCTGCCAGGCTTCGGCGGCCTGTGTCAGGGCCGAGGCGATGTAGGGGCCGGTCTGGGTGGTCGCGGTGATCTCGACGCCCGTGAAGTCGGGCGAGCAGGCCAGCGCCGCCCCCGTGCTCAGGGCCAGCGCCCCGACCGAGAGTTTCAACGATTTCAGCATGGTATTTCCTCCCTTGGAAATTCGCCCCTCCTCCGGGGCTTTGTTAAGTCTACTTGACGGCGCCGCTCAGCAGGCCCGAGCGCATCAGGCGCCCAAGAAGCCCGGCCGCGATGACCATCGGAATGATGGCGACGAGGGCTGCGGCGGAAATGGCCCACCATTCGTCGCCCCTCTGGCTGTTCTGACCGGCGATCAGGACGGGCAGGGTCTGCCATTCCGAGTTGGTCAGGAAGAGCGCGAAGAGGAACTCGTTCCATGTGAAGGCCAGCGTGATGACGAAGGTGGCGATCAGGCCGGGGCGGCACATCGGCAGCACGATCCCGAAGAAGATCCGCCATTGCGGCACGTTGTCGACCAGCGCGGCCTCCTCGACCTCGAGCGGCAGGGCCGAGATGAAGTCGCGCATCAGCCAGACCACGATGGGCAGCGAGAAGGCGACATAGGCGAGCGTCAGGCCGATGTAGGTGTCGGTCAGCTTGAAGCCCAGCTTGCCCATTTCCGAGTAGAGCAGGAACAGAGCGAAGGCCACGACGATGGGCGGGAACAGGCGCTGGCTGACGAACCAGAAGACGATGTCGTCGTTGTTCATCACCTTGCCCGGCAGCGGGAAGCGGTTGGCCAGCACCGACAGCGCCAGCGCCACGCAGAAGGCGATGATGGAGGCGGTGGCAGGCGGCAGGCCCACCACGTCTCGGCCGAGCAGGAAGCCCCCCATGGCCACGGCGAAGAACAGGATCCCCGACAGCAGCTTCACCCGGAAGGGGAAACGCACCAGCGCATAGGCCGCCATGGCGCCCAGCAGCGTGGCCAGCACCGACGAGGACACTGCCACGATGGTCGAGGACCAGAAGTTCGAATAGAACTCGCCCCGGATGCCCGAGAGCAGCTCCCGCCAGGCCTTCAGGGTCGGCTGGAAGTCGACGAAGGGCAGATAGGTCGGACCGCCCACCACGTCGGGCGGCGTCTTGAGTGACGTGATCGCGACCCAGTAGAGCGGGAAGACGGTAAAGGCGAACCACGCGCAGCACAGGGCGAAGGCGACCCAGCGGCGCGGGCCGTGCAGGTCACGCACGCTCATTTGTACTTCTCCAGCCAGGGTTTCAGCAAGGCGAGGTAGACGAGGCTGAGGATCAGCACCACCGCGAGGAACAGGAAGGACAGCGCCGAGGTGTAGCCAAGGTTGAACTTCTTGAAGCCCTCCTGGTAGGCGAACAGCGTCAGCGTCTCGGTGGCCACGCCCGGGCCCCCGCCGGTCATGACAAAGACCGTGTCGATAATCTTGAAGCTCTCCACGATGCGGATGAAGATCACTGCCGCCGAGATGGGCAGCATCATCGGGAAGGTGATCCCCCAGAACTGCTGCCAGGGGGAGGCGTTTTCAAGCTCCGCCGCCTCGTAGACGTCGTCGGGCAGACCCTGAAGACCGGCGAGCAGCAGCAGGATCACGAAGGGCGTCCACTGCCAGATCTCGACCGCGATCAGCGACCCCAGCGCCCAGTGCGATTCTGTAAGGTAGGGCAGGTTGGGGAAGCCGAAGAAGGTGGCCACCTGGTTGAGCGGCCCCATGGTGGGATTGAGGATCTGGCGGGCGATCAGCGCCACGGCAACCGGCGCCACCAGCATCGGCATCAGGAAGGTGATGCGGAAGAACTCCACGCCCCGGACCCGCTTGGCCAGTGCCAGAGCGATGCCGAAGCCGATCACGAACTGCAGCGCGACCGAGGTGAAGGCGATGATCGAGGTGGTCTTCACCGTCTGCCAGAACCGCGGGTTGCCCAGCAGGTCGGTATAGTTGTCGACGCCCACGAACCGCGCGGGCATCGGCGGCACAAGCCGCAGCGACATGAAGCTGTTCGCAAGCGAGTAGATCAGCGGAAAGATCGCGATGGCCAGAACCACGAGGAACGCCGGCCAGAGGAACAGGTGCTTGACCGGATCGTCGCGGGTCATGCGGTCTCTCCCAGCAGGGCGTCGATTTCCGCGCGGGAGGGCATGGCGGGGGCTGTGCCGCGGCGGGTCACCGCGATGCCTGCCGTGGCACAGCCCATGCGCACCGCGTCCTCGACCCCTCGGCCTTCGGACAGTGCCGCCGCGAAACCGCCGATGAAGGCGTCGCCCGCGCCGGCGGTGTCGATGACGGCGGCGTTGGTCATGGCGGGAATGCGGGTGCTGAGACCCTGGCCGTGGATGTAGACACCCTTGTCGCCAAGCGTGATCAGCGCCGTGCCGACCCCGCGCTCGACAAAGATCTCTCCGGCGCGGCGGGCATCTTCTTCGGACGCGATGTCGAAGCCGACGATAGCCGCGGCCTCGCTTTCGTTCGGGACGAAGTAGTCGGTCTGCGCGTAGCAGGCGTCGTCGAAGGGATTGGCAGGGGCAGGATTGAAGACCGTGGTCACGCCCGCCGCCTTCGCCATGGTGAGGGCAGCAAGTGCGGCGTCGGCGGGCTGCTCAAGCTGGGTGACGAAGACCTTTGCACCCTCGATCACGTCCCGCTGCGCCTCGACATCGGCGACGGAGATGGTGCCGGCCGCACCGGGGTAGACGATGATCGCGTTCTCGCCGGTCTGGTCGTTGACGAATATGAAAGCCGCGCCGGAGGGCATGTCGGTCATCACCTCGACCTTCGCGGTCACGCCGGTTTCCTCGTAGATCTCCAGCGCCATCTTGCCGAACGGGTCGTCGCCGATCTTCGAGATGAAGCTCACATCGGCCCCGGCGCGTCCCGCGGCCACTGCCTGGTTCGATCCCTTGCCGCCCGGTCCCAGCGAGAAACCAGAGCCGGAGATCGTCTCGCCGATCTTCGGCATGCGGCCGGCGAGATAGGCGGTATCGGCAACGTAGATCCCCAGGATCGCGATGCCCTTCTGCTCTGCCATGTTGTGTCCTCCCCCGTGCGCCGCCCCTCCCAAGGCGGCGCTGTGGTTCCCTTATTCCCCGTAGGGCACCCAAATGTTCTTGATCTGCGTGGCCTGCCTCAGGAAGACCTCGCCCTCTGCCTCTGCGCTGGTCCAGTCCCAGGCGCGCCCGTGGTCGGTGAAGACCCGCTTGAGGTTGCCGATGGACAGCCGCTCCACCTCGGCCGACAGCTCCGGCGTGGTGAAGGCCCAGAGCACGTCGACACCGTTGTGTTTCGCCAGTTCGCGGCCCAGCGTCTGCGCGCTGCCCGTGAGGATGTTCAGCACGCCGCCCGGCAGGTCGGAGGTTTCCAGCACCTGGTAGAAGTCGGTGGCGGACAGCGGATGCGCCTCGGAGGCGATGGCGACCACGCGGTTCCCGGTCGCAATCAGCGGCGCCACGGTGGAGACGAACCCGAGAAGCGGGCTTTCCTCCGGACAGATCACGCCTGCCACGCCGATGGGTTCGGGCACGGCCAGCGCCAGCCCCTTCATCGGTGGCATGTGGACCGTGCCTTCGACCTTGTCGGCCCATGCGCCATAGGTGAAGAGCCGCGAGACGCTGGCCGCGACCTCGGCCCGGGCCTTGTCCGCCTTGATGCCGGTCTGCGCGCCCAGGCGCTCGGCAAACTCGTCGGCACGAGCCGAGAGGTTCTCGCCCATGTAGTAGAGGATCTGCGCCCGGTTGTGCTGGGTCTTGCCGCCCCAGCTGGCCGCGCCGCGCGCTGCCTCGACGGCGTTGCGCACGTCCTTGCGGTTGCCTTCGCCGACCTCGCCCAGAACGGTGCCCTTGGCGCCCACAACGGGGCGCGCTGTGCCACCGTCGGGCCGCGCCTGCTTGCCGCCGATGAAGAACTTTGCCGTCCGGTCCACCGGGTCGAAGCTGAAGCCCTTCGCGGTGGCGGGTGTGACGGCCTTGCGCTCGGCGGCCTTGGCGAAGGCGCGGGGCTTGAGGTAGTCGTAGCAACCCTCACGCCCGCCCTCGCGACCGAAACCGCTTTCCTTGACGCCGCCAAAGCCCACGCCCGCGTCCATCACGTTGGTGCAGTTGACCCAGACGATGCCCGCCTGCACCTGCGCGGCCAGTTCCAGCGCGAGGTTGATGTTCTCGCTCCAGACGCTGGCAGCCAGGCCGTAGCGGGTGTGGTTGGCCAGTTGCACCGCCTCGGCGGGGGTGCGGAAGGTCATGGATACGGCGACGGGGCCGAAGATTTCCTCGGTCGCGGCCTCGCATGTGGCGGGCACGTCACGCAGCACGGTCGGCGGGTAGTAGCTGCCCTTGGCGGGTACCTCACCGGATTGCAGAAGCTTGGCACCGGCGGTCACGGCGCGGTCGACCATGCCGGCGATGCGGTCCCGCTGCGGGCCGTCGATCACCGCGCTCATGTCGATGGTCTTGTCGAGCGAGGCGCCAATGCGCAGCGTCTTCATCCGGTCGGCCAGCCGGGCATGAAAGACATCGGAAACGCCTTCCTGCACCAAGAGACGCGAACCCGCGCAGCAGACCTGGCCCTGGTTGAACCAGATGGCGTCAACCACACCCTCGACCGCCGCGTCGATGTCGGCGTCATCACAGACGATGAAGGGGGACTTGCCGCCCAGTTCCAGCGTCAGCGACTTGCCCTGACCGGCTGTCGCCTCGCGGATGCGGCGTCCGACCTCGGTCGAACCGGTGAAGGCAACCTTGTCGGCGCTCTCGTGGGCCGCGATCAGCGCGCCGGTCTCGCCGTCGCCGGTGACGATGTTCAGCACGCCTGCGGGCAGCCCCGCCGCCTGCGCCAGTTCCGCGAACAGCAGCGCCGTCAGCGGTGTCGCCTCGGCCGGTTTCAGGACCACCGCGTTTCCCAGCGCCAGCGCGGGGGCCAGTTTCCACGCGAGCATCAGGAACGGGAAGTTCCATGGGATCACCTGGCCCACGACGCCCACCGGATCGTAAGCGGCGAACTGACTCTCCTGGATCTGCGCCCAGCCCGCGTGGTGGTAAAAGTGCCGCGCGGCGAGGGGCACGTCGATGTCGCGCGTCTCGCGGATCGGTTTGCCGTTGTCGAGCGCCTCGACCACCGCGATCAGCCGCGAATTGCGCTGGATGATCCGTGCGAGTGCGTAGAGCTTCAGCGCGCGTTCGTGACCGGGCAGGGCGGCCCAACCCTTCTGCGCCTTGCGCGCCGCCTTGAAAGCCGCGTCCACATCAGCGCCAGTCCCTTGGGACACCTGCGCCAGACGCGCGCCTGTTGCCGGTTCGACGGTGTCGAAGCCTTCGCCCGGCTTCGTGAAGGCGCCGTCGATGAAGTGGCCGAAGCGGGCGTCATGAGAGGCGAGCCAGGCGCGCGCGGCGCTGTCGTCCTCTTTGCTGGGGGCGTAATCCATGCTGTCGAAAAAGCTCGCGACTGTCATCTGGTCATCCGATCGGGTGGCGTATGGCGGCGCTGTAGGCCCCCGTCACGCGGTGTTCGAGCTGGCGCTCGATGTCGCCCAGAAGCGACGAGGCGCCGAAGCGGAAGAGGTCGGGCTGTACCCAGTCGAGACCCAGTTCCTCTTTCATCAGCGCGAGGTAGACGAGCGCATCCTTGGCCTTCGACACGCCGCCGGCGGGCTTGTAGCCGACCTTCGCTCCGGTCATCTCACGGTACTGGCGGATCGCCCGGACCATCGTCAGGGACACGGGCAGAGTGGCGTTCACACCCTCTTTCCCGGTGGATGTCTTGATGAAGTCGGCGCCCGCCATCATGCAGACGAGGCTGGCACGGGCGACGTTGCGCAGGGTCTTGAGGTCGCCGGTGGCGAGGATCGCCTTGACGTGCGCATCACCGCAGGCGGCACGGTAGTCGCGCATCTCGTCATAGAGCGCCTGCCAGTTGCCGGTCAGCACGTGTTCGCGGGTGATGACGATGTCGATCTCCTGCGCGCCGTCGGCGACGGAGGCCTCGATCTCGGCCAGCTTGGTGTGATGCGGGGCAAGCCCGGCCGGAAAGCCGGTGGACACGGCAGCGACAGGCACCCCGGTGCCTTGCAGCGCATCGACGGCGGTGGCGACGAAGCGGTGGTAGACGCAGACCGCGCCCGTGGTGATGCGGCGGTCGGCCATGCCGAGCGCTTCGAGGATGTCCGCGCGGACCGGCTGCGCCGCCTTGGCGCAAAGCCTGCGGACACGGCCCTCCGTATCGTCGCCGTTAAGCGTGGTCAGGTCAATGCAGGTCACCGCCTTCAGAAGCCATGCGCTTTGCGCGTCACCCTTGACGGCGCGGCGGCCCGGCAGGCTGGCGGTGCGGCGGATGCTCGCCTCGGTGTTGACCTGGACAGCGCGCACGGCGGCCATGTCCAGCGCCATGCCCTCGTTGCGCGGATGCGCCACTGGCGCGGCGGCAGGCAGGGTCGTGACCTCTGTTTTCACAATCTTCCCTCCATGTCTCCACACGTCCGCTTGCCGCGAATCTCGATGGAAACTTTTCAGCAGGATGCGTTGATCTTGTTGTTTCTGCAACCCCATTTTGTTACGATCTTAACATAGTGAATTGCCAGGGTGTGACCATGACCCAGACCGACTCCCGCGGGTTGCCCGCAAACCGCAAGGAGGCCCGCGCGTTGTGGCTTCGGGATGCGGTCATGAAACAGGGGCCGCTGCACGTGCGCGACGCTGCGGAAAGCCTCGACGTGTCCGAGATGACGGTGCGGCGCGACGTTCGCGAAAACCCGGAAATGCTGCAGTTTCTGGGGGGCCACATCGTCCTGTCGCAGGACGCGGTGCGGCGCGCGCCCTATGACCTGTCCGACGCGGCAGAGGTGAACCAGGACGCCAAGCGCGCCGCCTGCGAGGCCTGCCTGCCGCTGTTGGAACCGGAGGCCACGATCTTTGTCGACTGCGGCACAACCTTGCCGCACCTGATCCACGCCATCCCGTCCGATATGAAGTTGACAGTTATTTGTTACGCTTTGAACATCGCGGATCTCGTGGTGCGCAAACCGAACGTCAAGCTGGTGCTGCTGGGCGGCGTCTACCATCCGGCCACCGCCTCATTCTACCCGGTGGAGGAGGACGGCACGCTCGACGCCTATGCAGTCAACCTGGCCTTCATGTCGGCGGCAGGTGTGGATGCGGCACTGGGCGTGACCTGCACCACCTTCCGCGAGGCGGGGTTGAAGCGGCTCGCGATGCGCCGCGCCGCCCGCAGCGTGCTGGTCACGGACCGCTCGAAGTTCGGGACGGTCCGTTCGGCGCGGTTCGCCGGACTGGAGGATTTCAGTGACGTGGCGACGGAGGACGGCCTGATCCCGCCGTCCGGGTTGTCCCCGGACGGGCTGCGCCGCGATAGGACCTGAAGAGACGTCCACCCGTGACCTGCAGGCATGAAAAAAGCCCCGGGCAGTGACCCGGGGCTTTCCGGCGCTTCGGCCTGTCAGTCCGCGCGATACCAGTCGGCGATGTTCCAGATCTGGCTGTCCCAGCTGTTCATCCGCACGCCTTCGAGGGTTTTGGCCTTGCCCGACAGGATGCTGCGGTGGATCAGCGGAATGATCGTGTAGGATTCGACCAGCATGTCGTTCATCTCGCGCGCGATGCGTCCGCGTTCCTCAAGCGAGGCGGCGGTGCGGAACTCGGCGATCAGTGCCTCGTACTCCTCCGAGCAGAAGCGCTGTATGTTGTTGCCCTGCCACTGGGTCGCGGGGCTCGGGATGTTGGCGCAGCTCCAGTTGCCGAGGAAGGCCTCCGGGTCCTGACCCTTGGAGTTGTCGGTGTACATCTGCACATCTGTGTAGAACTTCTGGCGGGTGTCGGGCGAACCCGGGTCGCCGCCGAAGAAGACAGAGGCGTCGATGTTGCGCAGCTCCGTCTCGACGCCCAGCTCTTCCCACCATGCCTTGATTAGCGACTGGCTGTCCTGCCGCACGCCGTTGGTGGAGGTCTGGTAGAGGATCGAGAGTTTCATCCCATCCTTGTCACGGATGCCGTCGCCGTCGGTGTCGGTCCAGCCGGCCTCCTCCAGCAGGGCCTTCGCGGCCTCGATGTCCTGCGTGACGCAGTCGTCATTGGCGTCGGACTTGTAGAGGTCCGGGGCAGGGACAACCGCGCAGCCGGGAATGCCGGAATCGCCATACAGGTTCTCTGCGATCAGCGTCCGGTCGATGGCCAGCGACAGCGCCTTGCCCACGCGCGGATCGGTGAGGAACGGGTGCGGGCCGCCCTCCACGGTGGAGCGGGCGTCGCCAAGTTCGGGGTTGGGGTCGGTCTGGTTGAGGAACAGGAACTCCACGGCCGAACCGTTGCTGGTGATCACCTCGCCCGGGCCGTCGCTCATGGCGTCGAGCACGTCGGGCGGCAGCTGCAGGTTCCAGGCGTAGTCCACTTCGCCGGTCTGGAGCACCGCGCGCGCCGAGGCGTTGGGATCGCCGCCGCCCTTGAGCGTGACCCGTGCGAAGGCGGGCTTATCCGGGTCGCGGTATTCCGGGTTCATCGAATAGGTGATGATGTCGTTGGCGCGGAAGTCTTCGACCACGTAGGGGCCGGTGCCGATGGGATGGGTGTTCTCGTCCGTGCACTGGGAGACCCGAGCGCCGGTGCAGTTCTCGAACTGTGCACGCTGGAGGATCGGCGCCTCGGAGCTGACGAAGGCGGCGTAGGGGTAGGGTTTCGGCTCGGTGAAGCGCACCTCGATGGTGCGGTCGTCCACAGCGACGACCTCTGCCACGCCGTCGAATTGTTGCAGGGCGGCGCAACCGCTTTCCTCGTCGACACAGTATTCCCAGGTGAAGACCGCGTCGGCGGCGGTGACGGGCGTGCCGTCGGACCATGTCAGCCCCTCGCGCAGCGTCCAGGTGATCGAGGTCAGATCCTCCGACACGCCGCCGTTCTCGACCGTGGGGATTTCTTCCGCGAGGATCGGCACCAGTTCCCCGGTTTCCGAGAAGCGCGCCAGAGGTTCCAGCACCAGCGAGGCGGCCTCCACCTCCTTGGCAATGCCCGAAAGGTAGGGGTTCATCGAAGACGCCGCCTGCCAGTACAGGATACGCAGCTCTCCGTCGCTGCCGCGTTCGGCGCTGGCGGTGAGGGGCAGAAGCGCGAGCGCCGTGCCCAATAGGGTCGAAAGGGTCTTCATAGAGCTCTCCTGTCGGTCTCGGGGCGTGTTGGCGTCCCCTGTGGCGGGGGCGTGGCACCCCCGTGTGTCTGTATTACATGTTGCGAGAGCATTCTTTGTCAGTCAAGATGTATCAAATCATACAGGGCGGAATGCGGGACACGCCGATGACATCTTCACAGGATCTGCTTGCGCGTTTGCGCAACGGCGCACAATCGGGGGCCGAGCGCAAGGTCGCCGCCGCCCTTTCCGAGACCTTCCCGACGAGCGCCCTCGGCACGGTGGAGGCGCTGGCAAACCGCGCGGGCGTCAGCGGGCCGACCGTGTTGCGCTACCTCAACAAGCTGGGCTTCCTCCGCTTTGCAGAGTTCCAGGCGGCGGTTATGAGAGAACTCGACCGGCAACTGGGATCCCCGGCCGTGCAGATGGCCACCCCGTCCGAGCCTCATGACGCCGGCGAACACCTCTACCGCCGCACATTGCTCATGCAGGCAGAGGCGTTGCGGCGTGTGGCTGACCGGGCCATTCCGGCCGAGTTCGACCGTATCGCCGACCTCCTTGCCGATCCGAAGCTGACGATCCGGGCGCTTGGCGGGCGTTACAGCCGCAACCTGGCGCAGCGGCTGGTGGCGCACCTGGGGCAGATCAGGGCGCAAGTTTCGCTGATCGACAGATCGATTGGCTTTGCCTTCGACCCGCTGGTCGACATCGGGCCGCGCGATCTGCTGGTGATCTTCGATTACCGCCGCTACCAGCAGGATCTTCTGGCCTTCGCTCAGGCTGCACGGGGGCAGGGCGCACGGATCGTGCTGCTGACCGACCCCACGCGTTCCCCGGTGGCCGAGCTGGCCGAAGCGGTGCTGACGTCTCCGGACGACTCGCCGTCGCCCTTCGCTTCGAAGGTGGTGGCCACGGCGCAGGTCGAGGCCCTGGTCGCCGCGGTCGTGGCGCGCGACCGCGACGCGGCCCGCAAGCGGCTGGAACGGATCGAGGCGCTGCGCCGGGACGGACAGGGCGATGCGTGAGCCGTTCGAGATTCTGAACCCCGAGGGCCGGTTTCCCGGGCTGATCGTCGTGGATCACGCAGGCGTCGACGTGCCGGAGGGGCATGCGCTGGGACTGGCCCCGGAATGGCACGGGACGCACCACTTCTGTGATCTGGGCGTGGAGCCGCTCTCCTGTATGCTGGCCGAGAGGCTGGATGCGCCGGTGATCCTCGGGACGGTGAGCCGCCTCGTTCTGGACCTCAACCGCTGGATCGCCGATCCGCGGTCGATCCTGCCGGCGGTGGAGGGCGTCCCGATTCCCGGCAACAAGCTGTCGCATGCGGCGCGCGAAGCACGGCAGGACGGTATCTTCTGGCCCTATCACATTGCGCTGGACAGGCTGTGGCAGCAGGTGCAGGCGCGCCATGAGGATCCGGTCTTCTTCGCGCTGCACACCTGCACCCGGCACATGGACGGGCAACGCAGGCCTTGGGACGCCGGGACGATCTGGAATGAATCTCCCGTGCTCTCGCAGGCCCTGCTGGCCGGGCTTGAGGGGGCCGGCACGCTTGGTGACAACCAGCCCTATTCGGGCCGCGGCGGCGTCTACACCGTTGACCGGCACACCTGGGGCACCGGGCTGCGCGCTTCGGGGCTGGAGGTGTCGAACGATCTGGTCGAGACGCGCGCCGGGCAGGCGGCCTGGGCCGATCGGCTCGCCCGGGCCCTGCGACGGACAGTCCGGGCGGAGGTCGGCGCATGACCCTGATCACCGACACGCCTTACGCACTGAGCGCGCCGCCTGCGCCCGCATCCGAGCCGCTCGAGGGCAGCCTGAAGGTGGATGTCGCCCTCGTCGGCGCGGGGTTCAGCGGTGCCATCGCGGCGTTGATGCTGGCGCGGCGCGGCGTCTCGGTCGCGCTGATCGAGGCGGCGGAGGTGGGTCACGGCGGTTCCGGCCGCAATCACGGACAATGTATCCCCGTCTTCGGTTACCTCGACGACTCCGTCCTGCCGCCGGAGGGCTTTGCGCTGCTGCGCGATTCCGGGCAACTGGTTTTCGAGACCATCGACGAGCTGGGGATTGCCTGCGAGCCAGTGCAGAAGGGCTGGCTCAACGCCGCCCACGACGCCACCGGGCTGGAGCGCGCCCGCGCCGCGCACGCCAAATATGCACGACTGGGAAAGGCCGGTGCGTTTCTTGGGCCGGAAGAGGTCGAGGCGCTGAGCGGCATCCCCGGCTACCTGGGCGGCTGGGTGCACAATGATGGCGGGCACCTGAACCCTCTGGCCTACGTGCGCGGCCTTGCCGGGGCGGCACAGGCGGCGGGCGCGGCGCTGCATGTCCGCACACCTCTTACTGCGCTGTCGCGACAAGACGGTGGATGGCTGCTGAAAACCCCGTGCGGAGACATCACGGCGCGCAAGGTCGGACTGACGGTCAACGCCTACGGCGACGCGGCGATCCCGGCGCGTCTGCGGCAAAGCCTTGTGCCCATGCGCTCCTATGCGGTGGCCTCCGAACCGCTGACACCGGATCAGCGCCGCGCCGTGCTACCGGGGGGCGTGAACTTCAGCGACACGAGGCACGACCCGATGTTCTTCCGCGTCGACGGAAGCGGGCGGATCATCACCGGCGGGCTGGTCGAACTGCGGCGCGGGCGTCTTGGCGGGCCGACGGTCGCGCAGGCGGGCAGGCGGCTCGCGCGGCTCTACCCGGCCTTGGAAGGGCTGGCGTTCACCCATCACTGGTCCGGCATCGTGGGCATCTCTGCGAGGCAGCGGCCCGCGATCTTCGAACTGGATGACGAACTTTGGGCGCTGGCGGGCTACTCGGGTCGCGGCGTGCCGACAACGGCGGCGCTGGGACGAGCCTTGGCGGCGACGCTGGTGGACAAGGACGAGGGCGCGCGGCTCTGGCCCCATGACCCACCTGCACGGATACCGGCGGCGGCGCTCATCGGGTTCGGCGTGCAAAGCCTGCGCGGACCGCTGAACAAGCTGCGCGACAGGCTCTAGCTGGCACGGTCCCGTACCGGCGCGCGGTAGAGTTCCGGCTGCACCTGTTCGATGACCGGCGTCCCGTCGCCGCCCAGAAGGGCAAAGGCGCGCCGCACCAGCATCTTGTGCCGCTGGCGCATCATGTGGACAGGAAACCGCAGCAGCTGCCCGAAGGGTTCGTAGTCGAAACAGCCGAAGGCGCAGGCGTCAAGTTCGTGCTCGGGCAGGGTGGCAAGGAAGCGCAGAACGCCCTCGAACACCGAATCGGAGTTGATGAACAGCCCGCGCGGCAATCCACCGAGGCGTGCGTAAAGCGCGGCAATGGCCTCTGTCGCGGCGTCGATGTCGTAGGTCTCGGCGATGATCTGCGCGGGATCGACCCGGCCGACGTGGAAGTAGAGTGCCTCCGAGAAGCCTTCGATCCGGTTGGCGGTGGCGGGCAGGTGGCGGTTGCCCCCGATGAAATAGATGGTTTCGCGCGGCGCGGTGCCGACCCCGCCGAGCGCCGTCATCGAGGCGAGGATCTCGCGTGTCAGAACCTGCGCGCCGGTGCGGTTGTCGGTCACGACGGAAGGCGCAAGGGCACAGGGCTGGTCGACGAAGACATGGGGGATCCGCGCTGCCTCGCACTGGCGGCTCAGGTCCTCGGGCGCGACGGTGCCGACGAAGAAAAGCGCGTCGATGGCCCAGGAGGTCAGGTCGGCGACCGTGCTGCGCTCTTCTTCGGGGTCCCGCTCGGTGGCGATGATGACGGGGCATAGGTTGCGGGCCCGCACCTCGCGCGAGAAGGTTTGCGCGATCTGCGAGAAGAAGCGGTTGTACTCCGGCAGGAGTAGCGCCACCAGGCCGGAGCGCGACGTGCGCAGCGCCCGGGCCTGGAGGTTGGCGGAATAACCATGGTCGCGGGCGATCTCGATGATGCGCTTTGCGGTCGCCTCGGAGATGCGGCGCTTCTTCCACGTGCCGTTCAGGGCGGCGGACACGGTGGAGGCCGAGGCGCCCGCCCGCTGCGCAATGTCGTAGATCGTCTTTTTCTGGTTGTCGGACATATGGTTGCGTGTACCTGCGCAAACGAACGTAAGGAAGTGTTGACAGGATGCGCGGACTCGGTATTTGTTTGCAACATCGATTGTGCAGCGCGCTGATCAAACAGCCATGACCCCAAGAACTGAGGTCGTGGAATTTCTCGGCGGCGATGCACAACCGATTGCGCAGATCAGGAGAGGTGGTGCGCAGAGCGCCACATGGGAGGATGACATGAAGAAACTGACAGGATTCGTCAGCGCGCTTGCGCTGACCGTTGGGCTTGCCACTGGCGCGGCGGCAGAGACCACGATGGGCGTCGTCGTGAAGATCGGCGGCATTCCGTGGTTCAATGCCATGGAAGACGGCATCAAGCGCCGCGCCGAGGAACTGGGCGTCACCGCCGAGATGATCGGGCCCGTGTCCGCCGACCCGGCGCTGCAGGTGCAGGCCATCGAGGACCTCATTGCCAAGGGCGTCGACGTGATCGGCGTTGTCCCGAACGACGAAGCCGCGCTGGAACCGGTGCTGAAAAAGGCGCGCGACGCGGGCATCAAGGTCATCAGCCACGAGGGGCCGGGGCTGGAAAACGTCGACTGGAACTTCGAACTGGCTTCGGCCGACGGCTTCGGTGAGGCACACGCGAAACTCCTGTCCGACATGACGCCCGAGGGGGGCAAGTACGCGGTCTACGTGGGTTCCCTGACGGTGCCGCTGCACAATGCCTGGGCCGACGCGGCCATCGCCTGGATGAAGGAAAACCGCCCCGACATCGAGATCGTCGGCGAGCGTTACGGCGTGGCCGAGAACGTGGACGACAGCCGTTCGACCGCGCTCGACCTGATTGCCGCGAACCCGGACCTGAAGGGCTTCCTCGCGTTCGGATCGCAGGGTCCGATCGGTGCGGGCCGCGCGGTGGAGGAGCGTCGCAAGACCGGCGAGATCCACGTCATGGGTCCGTTCTCCCCCGGTCAGGGCCGCAAGATGATCCATTCGGGCGTGCTGGCGGGCGGCTACATGTGGAACCCCGCGCAGGCAGGCGAGGTCTTTGTCACGCTGGGCGACATGCTCGCCAAGGGTGAAGAGATCACGGATGGCATGGAGATCCCCGGCTTGGGCGTCGTGCATCCTGATGTCGAGAACAAGGATATCATCACTGACAACCTCCTGGAAATCAACGCGGAAACCGTTGACGACCTGGCCGACAAGGGCCTCTGACACTCCCTCCTGCGGGCGGGTGACCCGATGGGTTCCCGCCCGCGCCTTTTCCTGACGAGGTGAACGATGACTGCCGAGGCAGACCGCTTCGCGCTGCGCCTGCACAAGGTCTCCAAGGCCTTTGGCGGGGTGCAGGCGCTGAACGCCGTGGATTTCGAGGTGCGCGCCGGAGAAGTGCATTGCCTTGCCGGAGAGAACGGCTGCGGCAAGTCCACGCTGATCAAGGTGGTAACCGGAGTCCACCGTCCCGAGAACGCCGAACTGATCGAACTGTTCGGCGAGGAGGTCCAGAGGATCACGCCGGTTCAGGCCCGGGCGCGCGGTGTCTCGGTGATCTGGCAGGACCTTGCGCTGTTCCCCTACATGAGCGTGGCCGAGAACATCGCATTCGACGATCTGGTCGGGCTGGTGCCGCGCCCGGTGAAGTACCGCGACATGGCGGCAAGGGCAGGGGCGGTTCTTGCGCGGCTCGGCGTGACGCTGGATCTTGGCGCGCCCCTGGGCGACTTGCCCATCGCGCAGCGGCAGGTGGTGGCCATCGCCCGCGCCCTGATGAATGACGCGCGGCTCATATTCATGGATGAACCGACCGCCTCGCTGACGCAGGCAGAGACCGACCGCCTGCTCGACATCGTCCGCAAGCTGTCGGCGGACGGGGTTGCGGTTGTCTTCGTCTCGCACCGCCTGGCCGAGGTGCTGGAGATCGCCGAACGCGTGACAGTGGTGCGCGACGGCAACCTCGTGGGCGTTTACCCGACCGAAGGCATGACGCAGGCCCGGCTGGGCGAGCTGATGACCGGCCACCTGATCGACGACACGGTCTCGGCCCGCGACGTGGCGCCCGGCGCGGCAGAGGTCATTGAATGCGAGGGTCTGACCAGACGCGGCGAATTCACCGATGTCTCACTGAAGGTCCGCGCCGGCGAGGTGCTGGGACTGACCGGCCTGATCGGCGCGGGGCGGACGGAACTGGCGCATGTCATGATGGGCATGCGCCCTGCCGACGGCGGCCGGATGCGGCTGGACGGACAGGAGTACGCGCCGCGTTCGATCCGAGAAGCCATAGCGCGCGGCATGGCCTATGTGTCGGAGGACCGGCTGTCGCTGGGCCTGCTGCAGAAGCAGAGCATCGCGGACAACACGGTCATCTCTGTCCTGAAGAGGCTGACGGCTGCAACCGGGCTGATCTCGGACAGTCGCAAGTCGGAACTGGTCCGCCACTGGATCAGGGAACTGGGCGTCAAGATCGGCGCGCCGGAGGATGCCATCTCGACCCTTTCGGGCGGCAACCAGCAGAAGGTCGTGCTGGCGAAATGGCTGGCCACGGAACCGCGGCTCCTGATCCTCGACAGCCCCACCGTGGGTGTCGATGTCGGCGCACGGGCGGGGATCTTCCGCATCGTGCGGGCGCTGGCCGACGAGGGGCTGGCGATCCTGCTGATTTCCGACGAGGTGACGGAGGTCATGCAGAACGCCGACCGTATCCTGCACATGGCCAATGGCCGCATCGTCGGAGAGGTCGACCCGCGCACCATCACCGTCCCCGAACTGGAGGAGCGCATCTATGCGTAACTACACGGTCGAACTCCGCCTTGCGGTGGTGCTGGCGCTTATCTGCGCGGGCCTGTCGCTGGCCGCGCCGCAATTCGCGACCCTGCCGAATATCACCTCGCTGCTGAACAACAGTGCGGTCAACCTGATCTGGGCCGTGGGCCTGCTGGTCGTGCTGGTCGCGGGGGGGATCGATATCTCCTTCGCCGTGGCGTCGTCGGTGGTGCAGTACATCGCGGCCAAGCTGCTGATATCCATGGGCGGCGGCAACTGGCTGTTGGGCTTCCTGTTCTGCGGATCGCTCGGCATCCTGCTGGGGCTGCTGAACGCCTGGCTGATCCACGGCTTCCGGATCATCTCCATCGTCGTGACCATCGCCACCTTCAACGCCTTCTTCGGGCTGCTGATGTTCTTCACCGGCGGGCGCAACATCTACAACCTGCCGGACTGGTGGACGGCGCGGATCTTCATCTTCGAGCACGAGGGCGCGAACGGTGTCTGGTCGGAGCTGACGCTGCCCGTGGGGATCATGATCGGGTGCGTGGTGGCGACCTGGGTGTTGCTCAGGCGCACCAACATCGGCCGGCAACTCTTTGCCTTCGGGGACAACCCGGAAGGCGCGCGTCGGGCTGGTGTCAACATCGCGGTCATGCAGGGCATCGCCTTCGGCTGGATGGGCCTGATGGCCGGGATCGCCGGCCTTTGCCAGGTGAACATCGTCAAGGAGGTCGTGCCCAACGCGCTTTACGGCCGGGAGCTCGACGTGCTGGCGGCGGTCGTGCTGGGCGGCGCGCGGCTCGGGGGCGGCAAGGGCACGATCCTCGGCTGCATCCTCGGCGTGATGTTCGTCGCCGTCACGCAGAACGGCCTGAACCTGCTGGGCGTATCGCCCTTCGCGTTCCAGATGATCATCGGCGCGGCGATCCTGATTGCGATCTCGACCTCGAACATCGACCTGACGCGCGTCCTGCGTCTGTCCAAGACGGAGGCCCGCGCATGATGGCCCGTGCATCGACCTCACCCAAAGTCGCAACAGAGCCCCGCAAGGCGCTGAT
Source organism: Sagittula sp. (assembly GCF_052825245.1). Classification (NCBI taxonomy): domain Bacteria; kingdom Pseudomonadati; phylum Pseudomonadota; class Alphaproteobacteria; order Rhodobacterales; family Roseobacteraceae; genus Sagittula; species Sagittula sp. The sequence goes on along the minus strand of NZ_JBRBWD010000029.1, from coordinate 84,082 downwards.
CGGCAAGGAGAACCTAGGCCTTCTGGCGATGCTTGCCGCGCTGGTGGTTGCCTTCGCGCTGGCCTCTGACCGGTTCCTGACAGCAGCCAACCTCGGCTCCATGGGGTTCCAGATGCCGCTCTTGGGGCTGCTGACGCTGGCCATGCTGGCGCCCATCGTTTCCGGCGGCCTGAACCTTGCCATCGTCTACACGGCGAACATCAGCGGGCTGACGCTGGCCTGGACGCTGATGCAGTTCGGCGGGGCGGAGGCAGGCATCCCCGCCTTCATCCTCGGCTGCGCGCTGGCGCTGGTCGTGGGCGCCGCAGCGGGGGCGACCATGGGGCTTGTCATCGCCTACATCGGCGCGCACCCGATCCTCGTGTCGCTCGCCATGATGATCTTCCTGCGCGGTTTGGGGGAGTTCCTGACCCGTGGCGGCGACATCTCGGGCTTTCCCGGCTACATGAACGTGCTGGGCCACGGGTCCCTCATGGGCATTCCCGTGCCGCTGATCCTGTTTGCCGTCATCGCGCTGGCCTGGCACGTCCTGCTGCGCCGCACGCCGCACGGCTTCTCCGTCTACATGACCGGATCGAACATGCGCGCGGCCGAGTACGCGGGCCTCAACGCCAAGCGCACTCTGGTCCTGATCTACACGCTCTCGGGCATCCTCTGCGCCGTGGCGGGCATCCTCATGGCGGCGCGGTTCAATTCGGTCCGCGTGGGCCATGGCGAGGCGATGCTGCTGATCACCGTGCTTGCCTGCTTCCTCGGCGGGATCGACCCTTTCGGCGGGCATGGCCGAGTGGCCCCCGTCATCCTATCGCTGGTCATCCTCCAGGTGCTGTCCTCCGGGCTGAACCTGATCGGTGCCAACCAGCATCTTGCAACCGCCGTCTGGGGCCTGTTCCTGATCGCCGTCATGGTTCTGCGATCCGACCGGCTGAAACGGGCATTCCGACTTTCGCGAAAGGACACGTAATGGAAGGCTTTGGCGTACACACAAGCATGTGGACGATGAACTGGGACCGCGAGGGCGCCGAACGCGCCGTCGCCGGGGCGAAGGAATACGGGGTCGATTTCATCGAGATCCCGATGCTGCGCCCCTCCGAGGTCGACACCGCACACACCGCCGCGCTGATCGAGAAGAACGGACTGCGCGCGATCTGCTCGCTTGGCCTGCCGGAGCAGTACTGGGCCTCCGTCAACCCGGAAGGCGCCATCGACTACCTGAAGCTGTCGATCGACAAGACCAAGGCCTGCGGCGCGGAGGCACTGTCGGGCGTGACCTTCGGCGGCATCGGCCAGCGCACCGGCACCTGGCCCACACAGGGCGAATACGACAACATCGCCACTGTGCTGGATTCAGCGTCGAAGTATGCGAAACAGGCCGGTCTGCTCTTTGGGATCGAGCCGGTGAACCGCTACGAGAACCACCTCATCAACACCGGCTGGCAGGCGCGCGACATGATCGAGCGTGTGGGCTCCGACAACATCTTCATTCACCTCGACACCTACCACATGAACATCGAGGAGAAGGGTGCCGGCAACGGCATCCTCGATGCGCGGGACTACCTGAAGTACATCCACCTGAGCGAAAGCGACCGTGGCACCCCGGGCGAAGGCACTTGCGACTGGGACGAGATCTTTGCAACCCTGAAGGCCATCGACTTCAAGGGGGGACTCGCCATGGAGAGCTTCATCAACATGCCGCCCGAGGTGGGCTTCGGCCTCGCCGTCTGGCGGCCGGTGGCAAAGGATCACGACGAGGTCATGTCGAAAGGCCTGCCGTTCCTGCGCAACAAGGCCGCGCAATACCGGCTGATCTGATGGCCCGCACCGTCGATATTGAGGGCCTCCGCACGGAGGCCCTTGCCCTGCTGGATCGCCCGGGACGGCAGTTCATAGCCATCGCGGGCGCGCCGGGTTCGGGCAAGAGCACGACTGTCGAGCAACTGTTCGAGGCGCTCGAGGCCAGCCATCCCGGTGTGGCCGCGATCCTGCCGATGGACGGGTTTCATTACGACGACGCGGTTCTGCACGCGATGAATCGCCGCCCGTGGAAGGGCGCGCCGTACACCTTCGACGTGGGCGGACTCGCTTCGGTTTTGGACAGGCTGAAGCCGGGCAGGGAGGTGGTGGCCGTCCCGGTCTTCGACCGAGAGCTTGAAATTTCGCGCGGGTCGGCGCGGCTGATCGGGACGGAGGCGCGGCTGATCCTCTGCGAGGGCAACTACCTGCTGCTGAACCGTGCGCCGTGGGACAGGCTGGCGGGGCGCTTCGACCTGGACGTGATGATCGACGTCCCCGAAGAGGAACTGGCCCGCCGGTTGCGCCGCCGCTGGGTGCACTACAAGCTGAACGAAGAAGAAATCCGGGCGAAGCTGGAGGACAACGACCTCCCGAACGGGCGCACTGTAAGATCGGAGAGCCGCAATCCGGACCTCGTTCTGATCCAGACGCGCGCCGAACAGGACCCGCGGCCGTCCTGACCGCCTGATTATTGAATGCGGATGCGTCTGTTTGAGGCGGCCTCCCGCTCCCGGCACATTGCAGTCCGGGGCACACTGCTTGGCCGTTCAGAGGTGCGATGCGCCCACCGGCCGAGGTATCCCTCACCAGCAGCAGAAGCCGCCGTCAACCAGCAGGTCCACGCCGGTGACGAAAGACGAGGCATACAGCAGAAAGACCGCGGGGCCGACCATCTCGTCGATGCTGGCCATGCGCTGCATCGGTGTCTGGCTCTCGAACTCCCTGGTCTGGTGCACCATCTCGGGCCGGGTTTTCATCGGCGTCGCGGTATAGCCCGGAGAGATCCTGTTGACCCGGATGCCGCGACCGCCCCATTCCATCGCGCGCCCCTGTGCTCGGCAGGTCAGCGAGATGCCCTTCATGTTGATGTCCATGAGGGCCTGGTACTGGTCTTCCTCCATCTCCTCGTTCCTGTTGGCGTTGGCGATCCCGGCGGCGTTCAGGCACAAGATCAGCGGCGCGAGGTCGCCTTCGGTCTGCGCCACCGTATCGGCAAAGCGGCGGCGCATTTCCTCGAGGCGACCCTCCAGCCAGGCGAGATCATCGGCGTGTCGAGCTGGTCGGCAACATCCATCCGATGAAGTCCGGCAAGACACGCGTGGTGGTGCTGCGCCGGCCTGAACCATTTCCGGTTGTGGATGCTGTGCGCTGGCTTCGGCGTGGCTAGGTGATTCTCGATCTACTGTTCCGTCGTTTTGGGTGGTTGAAAGGGTGCTCGTGTGAGAAGAGCGATTTTCTCCGGTTCGTTCAGCATCTTTCAACGGTCTCCGGCTAGTCAGAGACGCCGCGACCCGAGCCAAATCCAACTCATCCGAAGAGTAGTAGTCCGCGACTGGCCATCAGGTCAGCAGACTGTTTCCCTCCACCATCCGTAGCGCTCGCATGGATTAACGTCGGTGTACAACACGCGGAATATAATCACATAATTTGACAATTTCATCTCCCCAAACTCACCGGTTTACAAAAGTGATAAAATAATACTTAATTGATTCACGGAGCGTCAGAAGGCTCCGACAGGGAGGACATCATGACATTCAAGACAACGCTACTGGCGTCCACGCTCGCTATTGCTCCGCTGGCCGCGATGGCCGCAGATCTGACCATCGGTTTCAGCCAGATCGGCTCCGAATCCGGATGGCGCGCGGCAGAGACCACCGTCACCAAGCAGGAAGCTGAAAAGCGCGGGATCGACCTCAAGTTCGCCGACGCGCAGCAGAAGCAGGAGAACCAGATCAAGGCGATCCGCAGCTTCATCGCGCAGGGCGTCGACGCGATCCTCGTGGCCCCCGTGGTCGCCACCGGCTGGGACGAGGTCCTGGAAGAGGCGAAGGACGCGGACATCCCGGTCGTCCTGCTCGACCGCACGGTGGATGCCGACAAGTCGCTCTACCTGACCGCCGTGACCTCAGACCTCGTGCACGAGGGCCGTGTGGCCGGTGAATGGCTGGTGAGCGAGATGGGCGACGAGGAGTGCCGCATCGTCGAACTGCAGGGCACCACCGGGTCGTCGCCCGCCATCGACCGCAAGAAGGGGTTCGAGGAAGGCATCGCCGGCCATGACAACCTGCAGATCGTGCGCAGCCAGACGGGCGATTTCACCCGCGCGCAGGGCAAGGTCGTCATGGAGAGCTTCCTGAAGGCCGAGGGCGGAGAGAACATCTGCGCGCTTTACGCCCACAACGATGACATGGCCGTCGGCGCGATCCAGGCGATCAAGGAAGCCGGTCTGAAGCCGGGCGAGGACATCAAGATCGTCGCCATCGACGCGGTGCCGGATGCGCACAAGGCGATTGCCGAGGGCGAGATGAACGCCACCATCGAGCTGACGCCGAACATGGCCGGACCCGCGCTCGACGCGCTCGAGGCCTACCTGGCCGACGGTACCGAGCCGGAGAAATGGATCCAGACCGAATCCAAGCTGTTCACCAGCGAAGACGACAACCAGGCGATCTACGAAATGAAGAAAGACCTGGGTTACTGACTCCTCCGGAGAGCGGGCGCGCGCTCCCTTGTCCGCCGGGCCGATTACTGGCCCGGCGGCATTTCCTTAGGCAGATCCCGGCACCGCCGGTAAGGTTTTCCCATGAAAGACACGTTGACACCCGATGACCGCCCGGTGCTGCGGGCGCGCGGGGTTTCCAAGTTCTTCCCCGGCACCATCGCGCTCGACGATGTGGACCTCGCGCTGAGACCCGGCGAGGTGCATGCACTGCTGGGCGAGAACGGGGCCGGAAAGTCGACGCTGATCAAGTGCCTGACCGGCGCTTACCGGCGCGACGCGGGGGTGATCGAACTGGACGGGCAGGCGGTCGAGCCGCAGTCCACCGCCGACAGCCAGAAACTGGGCATCGGCACGGTCTACCAGGAGGTCAACCTGCTGCCGAACCTGACCGTGGCCGAGAACCTGTTCCTCGGGCGCCAGCCGATGCGCCTGGGTTTCGTCGCGCGGCGGCAGATGAACCGTGAGGCGCAGGAGGTTCTGGCGGGCTACGGTCTGGACGTCGACCCCGGCGAACCGCTGACCGCCTATTCGGTCGCCATCCAGCAGGTCATCGCAATTGCCCGCGCTGTCGAGATGTCGGGCAAGGTGCTGATCCTCGACGAACCAACGGCCAGCCTCGACCGGGACGAGGTTCAACTGCTCTTCGGGGTGATCCGGCAACTGACGGCACGCGGGCTGGCGGTGGTCTTCATCACGCACTTCCTCGATCAGGTCTTCGAGATATCGGACCGTGCGACGGTTCTGCGGAACGGCCGCGTCGTGGGCACGGTGAAACTGTCCGAAGTATCGCCGCGCGATGTCATCACGATGATGCTGGGCCGCCAGTTGGAGGCACGGGTCAAGCGCCATGAGGTCGGCCCGGCGGGCAAGGGTCTTGTCGCAATCGACGGGCTGGCGAAGCGCGGCATGATCGAGCCGTTCTCGCTGAACATCCGGGAAGGCGAGGTGGTCGGCCTGGCAGGTCTGCTGGGCTCGGGCCGGACCGAAACGTGCAACCTGATCTTCGGCGCGGTGCAGGCCGATCAGGGACGTATCCTGTTGCGGGACAAGGAGATTTCCGTGTCCCGGCCGCGAGACGCCATCGCCCATCGCTTTGCCCTTTGTCCAGAGGACCGCAAGGTCGACGGCATCGTGGGCGACCTCTCTGTGCGCGACAACATCATCCTCGCGCTGCAGGCGCGGCAGGGCTGGATGCGGCCGATTCCGCGCGCCAAGATCAACGAGATCGCCGAGAGCTATGTGCGGGCGCTGGACATCCGGCTGGCCTCTCTCGACATGCCGATCCGGCTGTTGTCGGGCGGCAACCAGCAGAAGGCGCTGCTCGCGCGCTGGCTGGCCACCAATCCCGATTTCCTGATCCTCGACGAACCCACGCGCGGCATCGACGTGGGCGCCCACGCCGAGATCATCGCGCTGATCGAGCAGTTGCGCGCGGACGGCATGGCCCTTCTGGTCGCCTCGTCCGAGCTGGAGGAACTGGTAGCCTACAGCACCCGCGTCGTGGTGCTGCGCGACCGGCAGCAGGTCTCGGAACTGAAGGGCGACGCGATCACGCCCGAAAACATCGTGCGGGCGATTGCGGACGAAGGAGAGGCTGCCTGATGGGACCGAAACCCTCGACACTGAAACGGGTGATGCCGCAGTTGCTGATCCTCGCCGCGGCACTGGCGCTGAACGTGCTGGTCTTCCCGGAGTTCTTCCACATCGACTTCCGCAACGGGCGCCTGTTCGGCAACATCGTGGACGTGCTGAACCGGGGTGCGCCGGTTGCTCTGCTGTGCATCGGCATGACGCTGGTCATCGCGACGCGCGGCATCGACCTGTCGGTGGGCGCGGTCATGGCCATCGCGGGCGCCGTGGCGGCGTCGATGGTGGTCAACGGGCACGGCTGGGTCACGGCGCTTCTGGCCGCGCTCGGCGCTGGCGGGATCTGCGGGCTGTGGAACGGGTTCCTCGTCGCGGTGCTGCGGATTCAGCCCATCGTCGCGACGCTGGTCCTGATGGTGGCCGGGCGCGGCATCGCGCAGCTTGTCACCGAAGGGAAGATCCTGACCTTCTCCGATCCCGGCCTGATCCACCTCGGCGCGGGCGTTGTCGCAGGAATCCCCACGCCGATCCTGATCTGGGTGACGCTGGGCCTGCTGGTCGCCTGGGCCGTGCGCAAGACGGCGCTGGGGATGCTGATCGAGGCCATCGGGATCAACGAACGGTCATCGCGGCTGGCCGGGATCAACAGCCGTGTCCTGCTGATCTGCGTCTACACGGTGTCCGGCCTCTGCGCCGCGCTGGCGGGGGTGATCGTCGCCGCCGACATCAAGGGCGCCGACGCGAACAATGCCGGTCTCTGGCTGGAACTGGACGCGATCCTTGCGGTGGTCATCGGCGGCAACTCCCTTCTGGGCGGGCGGTTCTCGATCCTCGCCTCGCTGATCGGGGCGCTGATCATCCAGTCCGTCAACTCGGTCATCCTGCTTTCGGGCATGCCGCCGGAGTTCAACCTGGTGATCAAGGCGGTGCTGATCCTGTGCATCCTGGTCATCCAGTCGCCGCGGATCGGCAACCTTGTCTACATCCTGCGCGCGTCCGGGCCGCAACCGCAGCCCGACCGCCCCGCAATACCCGAAAAGGAGGCGGCGCGATGATCCGTTCCACCCATCTGCCCCTGCTGGTGACCCTTGCCACTTTCGTCCTGGCCTATGCGCTTTGCGCCGCGGCCTATCCGGCGATGCTCTCGACACGGGTGATGTCAAACCTGCTGACCGACAACGCTTTCCTCGGGATCGCGGCGGTGGGCATGACCTTCGTCATCCTCTCCGGCGGGATCGACCTGTCCATCGGGTCGGTGATCGCCTTCACCGGCGTCTTCCTCGCTGTCGTCCTGCGCGACACTACCATGCATCCGCTGGTGGCCTTCGTGCTCGTGTTGTGCATCACGACCGGGTTCGGCGCGGCCATGGGGGCCACGATCCACTACCTCGAGATGCCGCCGTTCATCGTCACGCTGGCAGGCATGTTCCTGGCCCGCGGCGCCGCCTATGTCCTGTCCACCGAAAGCGTGCCGATCACGCATGAGTTCTACGACACGCTGCAGGGCCTCTACTGGAAGGCGCCCGGTGGCGGGCGGTTCCGGCTGATCGGCGGCGTCATGGTCCTGACCTTCATCGTCGGCATAATCGTCGCCCACCGCACCCGCTTCGGCCAGAACGTTTATGCGCTTGGCGGAGGAGAGCAGGCGGCGCGGCTGATGGGTGTTCCGCAGGCGCTGACCACCGTCGGCATATATGCGACATCGGGGTGCCTCGCGGGGCTGTCTGGCATCGTATTCTCGCTCTATACATCCGCCGGGTACTCGCTGGCGACGGTGGGCGTGGAACTGGATGCCATCGCGGCGGTGGTGATCGGGGGCACGCTGCTGACCGGGGGATACGGCTTTGTTGGGGGGACGTTCTTCGGCATCCTCATCATGGGCCTGATCCAGACCTACATCGTGTTCGACGGAACGCTGTCGAGCTGGTGGACCAAGATCGTGATCGGAGGGCTGCTGTTCGCATTCATCCTCCTGCAGAAAGGACTGACGTGGGCAACGCAGGCAAAGGCGACCCGGGCAAGACGACGAACAGCGACTGGCTCCGCCGCTCTCTCATGACCCTGATGCAGGCCGGGGGCGGGGCGGAGCGCGCGTCGAACCACACGGCCTTCGTGGTGGAACAGCTTGGCCGGGCCATCGTCGCCGGGGAATACCCGGCGGACACCATGATCCCGCTCGATCCCGACCTGTGCGAGATGTTCGGCGTGTCGCGGACCGTCGTGCGCGAGGCAAAGAAGACCCTGATCGCGAAGGGCCTGATCCAGTCCAAGGCCAAGGTCGGCACGCATGTGCGGCCCGCCGACGAATGGAACATGTTCGACCAGGACGTGATGCGCTGGCATGCGGCGGTCAAGAACCCGACCCGGTTCTACGAGGAACTGTTCGAGATCCGGATGATCTTCGAACCCGCCGCCGCCGCGCAGGCGGCCGGGCGGGTCAACCAACTGGGGTGCGAGGAGCTCTATCGCTTGTGCGACCAGATCGCCGCCGCCACCAGCCGGGCGGATTTCGCGCTGGCCGATTACGCCTTTCACAAGCAGGTCCTGAAGATGTCGGGCAACCGGTTCCTGCAGTCGCTGGGCGACCTCGTGCAGACGGCGCTCTATTCGCTGTTCATGTCGGAGTCGAACCGAGACTATGCCGACCGGCGTGAGAGCGTGGCCGAACATCACCGGGCCATCGTCGCGGCCATCGCCTCGGGCACACCGGACGCCGCGCGAGAGGCCATGGGCCGCGTGATCCATGACGGCTACTGGAACGCCATACCCGCCGGACGCGCCGCGGGGGGCTGACCGGAGGGTGCTGCGGGCGTTCTCCCGAGTTCAATGGATCGGGACGGTCGAGGTCGTCACGTCTCCAGATATCGGGCGATGACGTCCACCTCTTCCGCCGCACCGAAGACGAGCGGCACGTTTTCATGCGGATCGGCGGGGACGAGGTCGAGGATGCGGCGCGTGCCATCGGTGGCCTTGCCGCCCGCGGCTTCCATGAGAAAAGCGATTGGGACGGACTCGTAGGCCAGGCGCAGGCGTCCGTTCTCGTAGCCCTTCCTCCGGTCGGCGGGGTACAGGAACGCGCCGCCCTGCAGGACGATGCGGTGCAATTCGCCCACGGCGGCGGCCAGCCATCGCATGTTGAAATCGCGCCCGCGCGGCCCGTCCTCGCCAAGCCGCAGATCCCGTGCCCAGGCTTGCAGGCCCTCGGGCCAGTGCCGCTCGTTCGAGGCGTTGTAGGCGATGGTCGAGGTGGTGGGTTTGATCCTCAGGTCACGTGCCGCTTCGCGGAAGTCCTGCCCGTCGAAGGTGAAGACCTGTATGCCTTTGCCAAGCGTATACCCGAAGTCCAGAGAATGCCCGAAGGAGGCATAGCCGGAGGCCACGGCCTCGGAACCGGGGCGTGCGAAGGTCGCCGGGCCGGTCGGGTAGATGACAAACAGCATCCCCAGCGGCGCGCCGATTCCGATGGAGCCGGAGCCGTCTATGGGGTCGATGGCGATATCGTACCCGCCATCGGGGTCGAGGGTTTCGACCGCCACCGCCTCTTCCGACAACAGGTGGCGGACGCCGCATCCGCGCAGCTCGGCGAGGATGTGATCATGGGCGCCCACGTCCAGCGCCTTTTGCGCATCGCCGCTGTCGTTGGTCCCGACCAGAGCCGCCGGATCGCCCGGCAACCGGCCGGCCGCAAGGCGCGCGGCGATGGCGGGCAGGGCGTGGGCAAGGGCGTTGACGATCCGCCCCACGCCGTTCTCCGGCAGGCAGGCGGGCAGGATTGGGGCGCTGGAAAGCGTGTCGTCGGGCAGGGTCAGCATGTGCACTCCGGTCGCAGGCAAACGGGCAGGGGTGTGACCCGTCGCGGGGCCCATATCACGCCGGGCTGAAGAAGGGGGATGTTTCGTGCGGGCCGGCCAGACGGCGGTTGCCGCGGCACATGGCGCCGAATTCGAAATCGGTCCTGCCGGGCATCGACGAGGCTCTGGCCCCCGGCGGAACACCGGGAGCCGGGTTGTTTAACCGTTCACCACGGCAAGTTCGGGGCGCGGCAGGGCGATGTCGAACACACCACGCACCGCGCGCGCCGCTTCCGCACCCTTGGTCACGAAGTGCTCCTGGTAGAAGCCGGTCAGCAGCTCCGTCTCCTGGTAGTTGTGGGGCGTCAGCGACACGCTGAAGACCGGCACATCGGTCTGCATCTGCGCCTCCATCAGCCCCTTGACCACGGCGTCGGCCACGAAGTCATGCCGGTAGATACCGCCGTCGACGACGAAAGCCGCGGCCACCACCGCGTCGTAGCGCCCGGTCCTGGCCAGCCGCTTGGCCAGCAGCGGCATCTCGAAGGCGCCGGGCACGTCGTAGGCGTCCACCTGTGCGCCGGGAAGCTGCGTCCTGGCCTCGGCCAGAAAACCCTCGTGCGCGCGGTCGACGATGTCGGCGTGCCAGCGCGCGCGAATGAAGGCGATGCGTTTGTTTGAGAAGTCAGTCATGTCGGAACCCTCCGTTTGATACAAAAGGTCCCAAGGCTTACGGCCGTACGGAACCGTCAGGTCCCGTCCGTCGCGTCTCTTCCATCCGGACTTTAACCGTCGGCCCCGGAGTTCCACCGGATCTGCTTGACCCCCTCCGAAAGGAGGGGCGCTCGCGGGCTGTCACCGCCGGTGGGGAATTTCACCCCGCCCTGAGAACGCGGCCAAATTAACTGCTGTGACGGGAGATTCCAGTGTGAAACCGTCAGGCCCGGACATTTTCGCGACGGCGGGAGACCGGTATGACCGTCCATTGCGGCATAAAGGGTTTGCAGGCGGTCGGGATCGGTGCTCAACCTATGCCCGGTCACGCGACGCGTTCTGTGCGCGCTCGACGCCCCCGGCCGGCCGCTCTGATCATGCGATACATCTTGAGAAGGCGGGCCGGAGGGGGTGGCGCAAACACCCGGTTTCGGGGCAGACATGAATCGGGCGGATCGGACGCCCGCCGCCATACGCAAGGAGGTCACATGCGATATCACAGTCCCACCAGTTTCACGGACGCCGCGGGCATTGCCGCGGGGGCTTCAGGGCTGACGCGGTTCCTTGCCGGCGGGACGGACGTCCTCGTGCAGATGCGTGCGGGCATGGTGCAGCCGGACGATCTGATCGACCTCAAGAAGATACCCGGCGTCAGCGAGATCACTCCCACGGACGACGGCGGATGGCGCATCGGGGTTGCGGTGCCCGGCATCGCGCTTGGCGCACATGCGGGGTTGAAGGGTGACTGGCCCGGGGTGGTCGAGGGCATGGAACTGGTGGGATCGACCCAGATCCAGGGCCGCGCGACGCTAGTGGGGAACTTGTGCAACGGCTCGCCCGCGGCGGATTCGGTGCCGGGCCTCGTTGCGGCGGGTGCGACGGTCGAGATCACCGGTCCCGACGGCACGCGTACAATGTCGGTAGAAGAGATCCCCGCCGGCCCCGGCAAGACGAACCTCGGCAAGGGCGAGCTGATCAGCGCGATCCTGCTTCCGGCGCGGGGACAGCACGGCGGCGACGCCTACCTGCGGTTCATCCCGCGGACAGAGATGGACATCGCCGTGGTCGGCTGCGCGGTCAACCTGACCCTCGACGGTGACAAGGTGAAATCGGCGCGCATCGCGCTGGGGGCCGTGGCGCCCACGGTGATCCTCGTGCCTGAGGCGGCAGAGGCGATCATCGGCACGACGCTCGACGACGACGCCATCGCCGCGCTCGAAGCCGCGGCCCGGGGCGCGGCCAAACCGATCAGTGACAAGCGCGGGACCACGGAGTTCCGCGTCGACGTCGCGGGTGTTCTTGCGAAGCGCGCCGCGCGCATCGCCTACGCCCGCGCGAAAGGAGAACAGGCATGAGCAAGATCCATGTGACAACGACGATCAACGGCGATCCGGTCGAATTCCTCGCCGACCCGCGTGAAACGCTGCTGGACTGCCTGCGCGACAAGGTGGGGCTGACCGGCTCCAAGGAAGGCTGCGGGACGGGTGACTGCGGCGCCTGCAGCGTCGAGCTGGACGGGACACTGGTGTGCTCCTGCCTGGTGCTGGGCGTGGAGGCGGACGGCAAGTCCGTATCCACCATCGAAGGCATGGCATCGGACGACGAGCTGCATCCGCTGCAGCGCAAGTTCATCGAACACGCGGCGCTGCAGTGCGGGTTCTGCACGCCGGGCATCCTCGTCGCGGCAAAGTCGCTGCTGGCGAAGAACGCGGACCCGACCGAGGAAGAAGTGCGGTACTGGCTGGCGGGCAACCTGTGCCGCTGTACCGGCTATGACAAGATCGTGCGCGCCGTGATGGATGCGGCGGCTGAAATGCGTCAGGAGGTGGCGTGATGGCGAAAGACGGATTGAACGAATTCAAGCTGGTCGGCACGCGTCCTGACCGTCCCGACGGTCTCGACAAGGTGACGGGCCGGGCGCGGTACGGCGCGGACTTCTCTCTGCCGGGGATGCTGTGGGGCGCGGTCGTGCGCTCGCCCCATGCGCATGCGAAGATCGTGAAGATCGACGCGACCAAGGCGCTGGCGATGGAAGGGGTGAAGGCCGTGGTGACCCGCGCCGACTTCCCCACCGGACTGACCGGCGAGGACTGGGACCTTCAGGAAAACACCATCGCGGGGGAGAAGGCCCTGTATGACGGGCATGCCGTTGCCGCGGTGGCCGCCACGTCAAAGCTGATCGCCGAAGATGCCGCACGGCTGGTCGAGGTCGAATACGAGGTCCTGCCGCATGTCATCGACGTGGACGACGCGATGGCCGAGGGCGCGCCGGTGATCCGCGAGGGCGCCGCCGATCCGACCGTTCCCGAAGGGTTGCATCCCAACGTGGTCAAGTACATCGAGTTCGGGCACGGCGACGTCGAGAAGGGCTTTGCCGACGCCGACCTCGTGCGGGAAAAGTCCTACAAGACCGAGGCGACGCACCAGGGCTACATCGAACCTCACGCCTGCGTCGGCCAGATGGGCCGCGACGACAAGGGCGAGATGTGGGTCTGCACGCAGGGCCAGTGGTTCATCCGCAAGATGTGCACCGCCGTTCTGGGCGTCGAGGCCTCGCAACTGCGGGTGACGCCTTCGGAGATCGGCGGCGGCTTCGGCGGCAAGACCACGATCTTCATGGAGCCGCTGTCGCTGGCGCTGTCGCGCAAGGCGGGCGGGCGCCCGGTCAAGATCGTCATGAGCCGGTCCGAGGTTCTGCGCGCCACGGGGCCGACCGCCTCGGCGTCGATGGACGTGAAGATCGGCATGAAGAAGGACGGCACCATCACCGGCGCCCGGGCGGAGTTCCGGATGCAGGGCGGCGCCTTCCCGGGCGCGCCTGTGGACATGGCGCTCTATTGTGCCTTCGCGGGCTACAAGCTCGAGAACGTCCAGCACATCGGCTACGACGTGCTGGCGAACCGTCCGAAATGTGCGGCCTACCGCGCACCGGGGTCGCCCATGGCCGCCTTCGCCGTCGAGAGCCTTGTCGACGAGATGGCCGCCGAGCTGGGTCTGGACCCCATCGCCGTCCGTGAAACCAACGCCGTGCGGTCCGGGGACAAGTCGTCCTACGGACCCAAGTTCGGCTCCATCGGTCTGGTGGAGGTGCTGGACGCGCTGAAGGACCACCCGAACCTGAAGGCGGAGCTGGGCGAGAACCAGGGCCGCGGCATTGCCGTGGGCTACTGGTTCAACCACAACGGCGAAACCTCCGTGTCGATGGCGATCGGCGAGGACGGCACCGCGCAGGTGTCGATCGGCACGCCGGACATCGGCGGCAGCCGGGCCTCCGTCGCGCTGATGGTCGCCGAAACGCTGGGCATCCCCTACGAGGACGTGCGCGTCAACGTGGTGGAGACCGGCGCGCTTGGCGTGAACGAGCCGACCCACGGCAGCCGCGCCACCTTTGCCACCGGCAAGGCTGCGGTGGAGGCCACGGGCCACGCCGTCAAGGAGATGTGCCGCCGCGCCGCTGCCGAATGGGGCATCGACGAGGACGCGGTGGAATGGGTGGACGGTGCCGCCCAGCCCGCCGGTCCCAACGCGGGCAAGTTCCCCCCGATGACCATCAAGGAAATCGCGGGCAACATGGGCAGCACCGGCGGTCCGATCTCCGGTCACCATGAATCGGTTCCCGACGGTGTCGGTGCCTCTTTCGGGGCGCATGCCGTGGATCTGGAGGTCGATCCGGAAACCGGGCGCGTGACGATCCTGCGCTATCTCGTCGTGCAGGACGCAGGTAGGGCGATCCACCCGTCCTACGTCGAGGGCCAGTACCAGGGCGGCGCGGCGCAGGGCATCGGCTGGGCGCTGAACGAGGAATACGTCTACGACGACAAGGGCCGGCTGGCGAACCCGGTGTTCCTCGACTACCGCGTGCCGGTGGCCTCGGACCTGCCGATGATCGATACGGTCATTGTCGAGGTGCCGAACCCGGGCCACCCGTTCGGTGTGCGCGGTGTGGGCGAGACGGGAATCACCCCGCCGCTGCCGGCCATCGCCAACGCCATCGCGGACGCGGTGGGGGTGCGGATGACGCATCTTCCGATCAACCCGCCGAAGCTCCTCGCGGCGCTGAAGGCGCGCTGATGGCGCAGGTCACGGTCCACCTGTGGTCCGGCCTGCGGCGTCTGACTGACGGCGCCGAAGCGGTCGAGGTCGAGGCCTCGACCGTGGGCGAGGCACTGGATGCGCTGGCAACGGCGCATCCGGGCGTCAAACCCGTGCTGGATGCGGGCGTCTCCGTCGTCATAGACGGCGAGATGACCACCTCCCGCCATCAGCAGGTGACGCCTGAGAACGAGATCTACCTGATGCAGCGTCTCAAGGGCGGCTGACACACGCCGTTCATGTGGCGAGCGCGTCCCAAGAGTGCCGACCACTTGCGGGTCGGCGCTTTTGCTTGTTCAGGCAGACCTCCTTCGCGCGCTGCAGGGCGCCATCCGAAACCGGGCCATGGCGGAAACTGGAGCAACGGAAAAACGGCCTGCTTTTCTTGTCCGATGACCGACAGGCTGGACGGCAAACGAATCTTTGCTTGCCGTATTCAGGGATGGGCGACTGACCGATTCTCCCCGAAGTTGCGCGGCGCTGCTCAATTTGCAGACGTCGGGCAAGTTCAAAGTTAATGTTTGAGCAAGAAAAAAACCTTGGTTCATGAGACGCCCTGACCTAGGGTAAGCCAATAGATTCATCGCTTATTGTCGATGGCTGCTCTTCGCTCTTGTTTTCCAGTGTAAGTTTGGTGCGCAATTTTTACGCGCGATCAATTAGTTAGACGGCAGACGTCGGCACACTGTCCGAGGGAGACTTCGATGGCACTGCCGTTCGAACCGCGTTCCAGCAAGCGCGAGAAGCGTTCCACTGCATCTTGGGATCAGGCCTTTTCCTGGTTTACCGACCTCGGGACACGATCTTTCCGAAGGACCAGGCGCATGGCGCCCGGTGGGAAACTGCCAGGGCTGAAGATGGAGGCGATGGAGCCTCGTTTCCTGCTGTCGGCCGATGCCGCGCCGTTCCTCGCGGACATGTCGATGACGACAGGAAACGACTACCTGCTCAAGTACGACTCCCTGACGCAATCCATCAACCTCTACGACAAGCAGGCGAATTCCCTCATCGCCCAGCGTCTCGTGCAGGAGATTACCTACGTCCGGGTTACGGGCACGGCAGGCGACGATTCACTCGAACTGGACTTCAGCGATGGCTTCGTCTCGCCCATCGACATCCGTTTCGACGGCGGCGACGGCGCGGACACTGTCACCCTGTCCGGCGCGACGCTGGATGCCGTGACGCTCAGCATCAGCGGCGAAGGGTCGGCGGACATCAAGATGTCGGACGCCAGCCACACCCTGAGCCTGTCGCTGACCGGCACGGAGGCGGTGCACGACCAGAACACCGCGACGGACCGCCTGTACTCCGACGCGACGACGCATGGCCAGAACATCCGCATCCAGGACAACAGCGGCAGCACGGCCGACAACATCGGCACGATCGCCGGGGACGGCCTGCTGGCTTACACATTCACCGCCGACACCGGGACGATCACCGTCGATGCTGGAGTGGGAGACGACGATATCGCCCTCGAGTCGCTGGACACAGGCCTTGCGGGCCGCGTGCTCCTGAGCGGTGGCGCAGGGACAGACGCCGTGACCGGACCGCCGGTGGATCTGACCTGGACCGTGACCGGCGAGAATGCCGGCGAGGTTGCAGGTGTGTCCTTCGTTTCGGTGGAGACGCTGATTGGCGCCGCCGATACGGAGGACGTTTTCGTCGTTCAGGCCGGGGGTTCCCTCTCTGGCGGACTGGACGGCGGGACCGGCGGTTTCGACACGCTGGTCTTCGATGGCGGATCGTTCCAGAACGTCGAATATCTCGCCTACGATCTGCACTCCGGGGTCATCACCCGCGACGGCGTTTCGCTGAACTACGCCGGGCTCGAGCCGATCAACGACAATTCGGATGCCGCGAACCGGGTCATCGACCTGTCCAGCATGTCGGACACCGCGGAAATCACGCAGGACGGTACGGGCCTGCACATCACGCCGAGCCTGTTCGGCATCACCATTCCCCCCAACATTCCAGCCGGCCTGACCTTCGAGACGGTCAACATCGCCACGCTACCGACCGAGTCGCTGACGATCAATCTTGGTGACAGCGCGGATTTCCAGGGCGATGCGATCCCGTTCCTGTCTCGCGACAAGGTGACGATTTCCGGCCCGGTTGACCTGGGCAACATCCACCTGACCATCGACGGGCAGGGCGACAAGGACCAGGTGGTGATCGCCGGCGACCTGACCGTCGGCGACCTGACCGTCAACGCCGAGATCATCGACGTGACCGGCAGCATCACGGCCAACATCGCAACAGTCGGCAGCCACACCTCCACCGGGACGGTGACTCTGAATGCGCTGGCCGAGGACGATGGCGTGATCGTGGACGGCGATTCCCCGTCGTTCCTGCAGGGCATCGGCCTGGAAGGCTTCTTCGTCGCGGCGACCACGGCGACCGTCGAGGTGTCGGGCAGCATCACCGCCGGTGGCGCGCTTGTCATGACCGCCGAAGGTGCGGTGAATATTTCCGCGGGCACCGGCGATCTGGCCGGCGCGGGCGTGCTCGACCTGACCGGCGTGGTGGCCCTGCCGGATGTCGCCGTGCGCATCGACGGGGCGACTCTGTCCGCCGAAAGCGTGACGGCGACTGCAACCGCCGATATCGACGTGACCGTGGCGGACGACGCGGGTGCCGACGACACCAACTCGACGACGGCCGACGCGGCGGTTTCGGTCGTGGCGGTCTACGGCGACAGCGCCATCGTCGTCGACGGGGCAAGTGCCATCACCGCGACCTCCGGTGCCGTGACACTTGGCGCCGTGTCCGAACTGAACGTGGCAACGAAGGCAGATGGCTCGACCGAGGCAGGCGCGAAGGGCGCGACTCTGGCGGTTGCAACCATCGGCATCACCACCTCCATGAGCGTGGCCTCGACCGCCTCGATCACCGCGGGCAGCGGCGATGTGGCGCTGGCCTCGACCCTGACGTCGGTCGTGTCGACCGAGGCGATCTCAACCCAGGACGGCGCCGACGACGGCGCGGGAGCCAACCAGTCTGAGCAGCGTCTGCAGGACCCGAACGACGACGGCGACACCAGCGACCAGGCGGCGGGTCAGGGCGGCAGCGTGAGCTTCGCGGGCGCCGTGGCGGTGACGGATTACCGGCCGGTGACGCTGGTGACGCTGGGCGGTACGGTGAACAGCGGACAGGCGCTGACCCTGACGGCACTCAGCACCGACAGCGTGACGACGAAGGCGGACGCCTCCGTCACCGGGTCGGGCGGCGGTGCGACCGGCGTGGGCATCGGCGTTGCCATCGGGATCGTCGATTCCAGTGTCAGCGCGGCGATCACCGGCGGCGACCTGACGGCGGCGAACGGTGTGACGCTCCTTGCGCACATGGACGCCGACGAGACCTTCAGCATCGAGGCGATCTCCGGCATCGGGGACGGGGCGAAGACCGCCGTCGCCGGTTCGCTGGCCATCCATGTGGGCCTCGCCGATGTCACGGCCACCGTGGGCGGGACACTGGACCTGAACGGATCGAACCTGAGCGTGTCGGCGCTGTCGGAGACGCGCACCGTGACGCGCGCCGTGCCCTCCGAGGATGGCGTGACCGGTGAATCGACAGGCGTTGGCGCCTCGGTCGCGCTGGCGATCATCGACTACCAGACCTTCGCCGGTGTGGACGACAATGCCACGATCACCAATGGCGCGGACCTGACCCTGTCTGCGACCAGCAACCAGGACGTGGAGACCGTGGCAAAGAGCGGCGCAACGGGCGGGGCCTCCGGCACGGCCTTTGTTCCGGTGGCGGCGATCACCATGCTGTTCAGCGACACGGCGGCGGAAATCGGTGTCGGCACGGGTGCTGTCAGCTTTGCCGGCGACATCGGCCTGAGTGCCACCCATGACGCTGGCGCAGAGACCACCGGCGAAGGCAATGCGGAGGGCGGCACAGCCGTCGGCGTGTCCTTCGGCCTGACGGTCGACGAACAGACCTCGATGGTCCGCGTTCTGCGCGACCTGGCGTCGACCGGCGGCGCCATCGCGCTGACCTCGACCAGCCTGATCCGGTCGCGTACTGATGCAAAGGCGTCGGCGGCAGGTGCGGCGGAAGATGACGGCTCCAGCCCTGAAGGCGTGGATGACACCACCTCGCAGCAGGCCGGGTTCGCGGACGATCAGGCAGCGGCCCGCACCGGCTCCGGCCCGCGCACCACCGACACACAGTCGGCTGAGGGACAGGGTGGCGGCAAGATGTCCGTCGCGGCGGCAATCTCGCTGACGATCCAGAACGTGGACACGGTGACGGTTCCGGCGGACGGCGTGTCGATCACCGCAGATGAGGGCCTGTCGCTTGTCGCCCTGTCGAACGTGGATGCCCTGGCCGACGCCGATGGCAGCGCGTCGAAGGGGACGAGTGGCTCCATAGGTGCGGCAGCATCGCTGACCTATTCCAATGTCTCGACGCTGGCATCCTCCGGCGCGGGCACCACGCTGACCGGCGACGGGATCGAGATCCGCTCCGGCGTCGCAACCCGCAACGTGCCGCTGACCGTCCAGTCCGGCAAGGCGCTGGATGAGGACGCCGACACGATCTTCCTGGGTGAGGACCACGGGCTCAGCACCGGCGACGCGGTGGTCTACACGAACAACAGCGGCGGTAACGACATCGGCGGCCTGACCAGCGGCCAGACCTATTACATCGTCGAAGACACAAATGGCCGGGTGAAACTGGCCGCGACGGAGCCGGACGCAAACGCAGATCCGGCGGTGACCATCGACCTGTCGCTGAACGCCGCCTCCGGCGAGCACCAGCTTCAGAAGGGCACCGAGGACGCCAAGACCTTCGATCCGACGACGGACGTGTTCGGCCTCGACAGCAGCGAGAAGTCGAGCCTGCGGACGGGTGACGCGGTCACCTACACGACGAACGGCACCGACACTGACATCGGTGGCCTGACCAATGGCACAACCTATTTCGCGATCATCGACGAAGAAGGCGACCTGAAGCTGGCGACCAGCAGTGAAAACGCGCTGAAGGGCGAGGCGATCGAGATCACCTCCGCCGGAAGCGGCACGTCGCACCAGCTGGCAGAGACAGTCAGCCGCGCCGCAGCGGATTCCACGTCGGGTGCGTCCGACGGCGACCTCGGCATCGCAGGATCGCTGGCGATCAACGTCGCCGAGGTGAACACCAACGCAACCCATGCGGATACCTCGACGGCGGTCCTGCGGGACAGCACCGGCGGCGATGGCGCGGTGGGCGCGCTGACCGTTTCGGCAACGGCCGAGACGATGGCCGGGGTCGACGCAAACGCGCAGCAGTCCGAGGCGGGCAAGACCGGGGTCGGCTTCTCCTTCGGTCTGAACATCACGGATCACAACACGCGGGCAACCTATGAAGGGGGCGCGCTTCTGGACACCGTCACCGGGTCCCCGGATGACGTGACAGTCGAGGCATCGGGCACCTATTCGATGCTGACCAATGTCGAGGGCGGCGCGCAGTCCACCGGCGGCACGGGCGCCACGCCGGTACTGGGCATCTCCGTCGCCATGAACGACACCTCTGCCGTGTTCGAGGACGGCGATGCGCTGACCATCGGCGGCGATCTGACCGCCAAGGCCACCCATGTGGCGGACACCACGACCATCGCGAAGGGCGACACGAAGGGCACCGACGCGGCCGTGGGCATTTCCTTCGCACTGACCGTGGCCGAAGATGACGTCACGGCGCAACTGCTGCGCGATGTGACCTCCACCGGCGGCGGCGTGTCGGTGACGGCAGAGGGCGCCTCTGCCTCCACGACCGAGAGCCAGGCCAGCGCCACGGGCGCGCCGGAAGACAACAGCAACCAGAACGTCAACGACCAGACCGGCGCGCAGGCCGGCCAGGCGCAAAGCCAGAGCGCCGCCCGGACCAGCAGCGGGGCGACCCCGTCGTCCGCGTCGACCGGGCAGGGCCAGGCGGATGCGTCGAACAACGGCAGCAGCCTGACGGTCGCCGCAGCGATCAGCCTTAACATCGCGGACATGGACGTAATCGCCAACATTGACAACGGCGCGGTGGTCAATACCACGGGCGCGGTGGAGGTCACGGCGCGCGGCAACATGGACGCGCAGGCCGAAGCGGACGGCAGCGCCACGACGATTCCCACCTCCGGCACCAACAGCACCAATATCGGCGCCGCCGTGGCGCTGAACTGGGGCTCCGCCGACATCGACGCGACGCTTGGCGACGCGGACGTGACCGCAGGCGGCCTGACGGTTCAGGCGCTGATGTTCGAGCGCGGCGACGACGACACCCATACGTTCGGCGCCAAGGCGACCTCGGGCGCCAGTGGCGGCTCCACCGGCGTGGCGGGGTCCTTCGCGTTGAACCTGCCGAGCGTGTCGACCTCCGCGCTCGTGTCGAACGACGCGGTCGTGGCGATCACCGGCGGGGGCGACGTCGTGGTGAAATCGATCTCGAAGACGGAGTCCTCGGTCGAGGCAGGGGCAGCCACCGACGCGAAGAAGGCGCAGTCGACCGGCTCCTCGTCCTCCGGCGGGACAAGCGGCAGCAGCGGCACCGGGTCCAACTCAACTAAGTCGGGCAACACGATCGGCGTGGGCGTCTCCATCGGCGTCAATGTCTCCGACATGCTGACAGAGGCGTCGCTGGGCGGGAATGCCGCGCTGACCGGCGCGCAGAACCTGACCATCGAGGCCGATGGCACCCACGCCATGACCACCAGCGTCGAGGGCGGGGCAGAGGCGGCGGGCGGATCGGCGGTGACGCCGGTTATCGCGATCAGCGTGGCGCAGAACGCCGTGCGCGCGGACCTGCCCTCCGGTGCCGAACTGACCATCCTTGGCGACCTGACTGTAACGGCGTCGCTTGATGCCGACACCTCCACAGATGCCAACGGCAGCGCCGATGCGACCAACGCCGCCATCGGCGCGTCGCTGGCCCTGACGATCACCTTCGACAGCGCGCTTGCCACATTGTCCCGCTCGGTGACGGCGGGCGGTGCGGTGCTGGTCAGTGCCGCCGCCGTGACCGTCAGCCGTGGAGACGCGCGCGCCTCTGCCGTGGGGTCCCAGCAGGCGAATTCCCAAGGTCAGGCACAGACATCGGGCGGCAGCGTCCAGAGCCAGACCGACAATCAGGTGACCGAGGCCAACAACCGCTCGGCCACATCGGGCACGGGCAACACCGCCACCAGCCCCAGCAACCGCCAGCAGACCAACAGCGGCCAACTGACCGTCGCCGCCGCCATCGGCATCAACATCGCGCAGACGGAATCGCGCGCGGTTCTTGCCGGCGCACCGGGCACCCCGATCACCGTCGAGGCGGACGGGGCCGTCACTGTGAAGTCCGAGGCCAATGACGATGCCAACGCCCGCGCGGACGGGCAGGCCACGCTGAAGAAAAAGGCGAGCCAGGGCAACAACACATCGAACGACACCACCATCGGCGCGGCCATCGCGGTGAACGTGGCGCAGATCGACAACATCGCCCTGATGAACGACGCCTCTGTCACCGGCAACGGGATCAACGTGCAGGCGCTCATGGCGGCGCGCGAGGTGAAGGTCGAGGCCAGCGAACTGTCCACCGTGGATACCGACGCCGACACGATCTTCGTGGGCGAGCCGGAGGTGGCGTTCACCACGGGTGAGCAGGTCACCTACAACATGGGCGCGGGCGGCACCGCCATCGACGGGTTGACCGACGGCACGGACTACTACGTCATCCTCGGCGACAACGGCACGATCCAGCTTGCCGCCAGCCAGTCGGATGCGGAGGAAGGCAAGGCCATCGACCTGAAGGACCAGGGCGCGGGCGATGCCCATGAACTGGTGCGCACGGCACAGACGCCGGAGAACACCACCGCCGATCCGGTCGAATTCGACCCCGACGAGACGCGGGTGGAGATCGTCTTCGACAATCCGGGCGGCCTCCAGACCGGCGAGGCGGTGGTCTATGACACCGACGGCGCGGCCATCGGCGGGCTGACGGACGGTGAGACCTACTTTGCCATCGTCGAGGCGGACGGACGGCTGAAGCTGGCCGCCAGCCGCGACGACGCGATGAAGGGCGAGGCCATCGAGCTGACCTCTGCCGCGTCGGGCGACGCGCACAAGCTGACGGAGGCGGCGCACAGCAACGGCGCCACTTCGGTGTCCGGCGCATCGGGCGGCAAGACGAGCGTCGCGGGCTCCGTTGCGGTGAACGTGGCGCTTGGCGAAACCTCGGCGCTGTATGGCGAGACGGCGCAACTGACAGTCACGGGCGGTGGCGCCAGCACGGTCGAGGCGAAGGCCGCGACCTACACCCTGACGCGTGCCCTGTCGGCCAAGGACACCGCCGGCAAGTCGCTGGGACTGGGCCTGTCCTTTGCTATCGGCGTGTCCGAGCATGACGTCCTGGCCTCCGTCGCGGGCGGTGCGACCCTCGCGGACTTCGGCGACCTCTCGGTTTCGGCAACAAGCGATCACGTCGCGGCCACACAGGCCAAGGCGGGCAGCGTGACGACGGCGACCGACGGCACCTCCGTCGGCGGGTCCCTCGCGCTGATGGTCTCTCTCAACGACACCGAGGCGACGGTACCCGCAGGGGCCACCGGCCTTTCGGTGGACGGCAACCTTTCGGTCACGGCGGCGCATACGCTCGACCTGCTGACGGAGGCCGACGCCGACACCAAGGGCAATACCGGCGTGGGCATCGCGCTTGGCATGGCCTGGGCAGAGGATGACACGCGGGCACTGCTTGGCCGCGATGTCTCGGCCACCGGGCCCACGGCGGACGATGTGACCGTCTCTGCCACCAGCGTCACCACCGCGCTCACCGTCTCGCAGGGCAGCTCCCAGGGGGCGAAGAAGAAGCAGTCGAACGGCGACGGCACCACGGCGAACGAACAATCGGCCAGTGCCACCGGTGCGGCGAACCAGCAGTCGGGCGCGACGCTGAACGACCCGCAGCCCGGCTCTCAGGTCCAGAGCGGCAACAACACCGCAGCCACCCAGACGACCAATCCGGGCGGGCAGGGCGGCAACGCCCAGCAGTCGACCCAGCAGACCACCGGCGGAGCGGTGCAGGTGGCAGGTGCCATCGCGGCGACAGTGATCGTCTCCGACGCGGAGGCCGTGGTCGAGGACGTGACCATCAACGCGACCGGCGACATGACGGTCCGGGCGCTGAACGATGCGGACGCGTCGTCCATCGCCACCGGGCTGGCACTCAACACCTCCGACGGCCAGACAGGTGTGGGCGCCGCGGTTGCGGTGAACGTCGCCGTGCTGAAGGCGCAGGCCACAGTCGCTGCGGGCACCATCTCCACCGGCTCTCTGACCGTGGAGGCCGGGACCTCCGACGGCGAGACGAACGAGATGCAGACGGTCGCGCTGGCCGGTGCGGGCGTCAAACAGAAGTCCAACCAGCAGCAGAACCAAGGCGGAGGCGGCACCAACACCAACGGCGGGCTCGCCATCGCGGGCGCGGCTGGCGTGAACTACTACGAAAGCGACACGGACGCCTCCATCGCGGATGGCGCCACCGTGACCGCGGTCAGCGGCGATGTGGATATGACCGCGCGGCAAAGCGTCGGCGTCCAGAACATCGCGGGCGGCGCATCGCTCCTGCTGAGCAACAGCAACGGCGGCGGTGGCGGCGGGTCGGGCAGCGATGGCGGCACCAGCGTCGGTGCGGCCGTGGCGGTCAATATCGTGCCCATCGACACGGATGTGAGCATCGGCGCGGGTGCCACGGTGACGGCTCAGGGGTCTGTCAGCATGCTGGCCGACAGCGAGATCGTCCCGATGGAGATTGTGATCCCCGACGTGCTGCCCGAGGCGCTCGGCATCGGCGAGATCGAGACCGGGCTCTTCGTGACCGGCCTTGCCATCGGGGCCTCCATCGCCTCCGGCGGCGGCGACCAGCAAGGCAGCGGTTCCGATGCCGGTGCCGGATCGGCGGTCATCAACGTCTTCACCCCCGACACGCGCGCCATCGTCGGCGCAGGGGCGACCATCACGGCCACCACCGGCGATATCTCCGTCCGGGCGGAGTCCGAGACGCGCGTGACCGATTCCGCCGGATCTCTCGGCTTCTCGACCAGCGGTTCCGGTGTCGGCGTGGGTCTCGACGTGACGGTGCACGAGGCGACGACGCTGGCGATCATCGAAGGCGGCGATCCGCTGGGCACGCCCACGACGCTGCAGGCCGGTGGCAACATCATCGTGGAAGCGCAGTCCGTCGAGGACTTCTTCCAGCTCGCGGTGAACGTCGGCGCGGGTGACAGCACCTCAGGTGCGGGTGGCGCAAACGTTCTGGTCAACATCACGGATACCCAGGCGCGGATCAACAACGCGCTCGACGCGGCAGACGGTGCGGCCACCGTTGCGGCGGACGGCAGCGTCGTGGTGCAGGCGCAGTCGAAGACCATCGCGGACAGCTATGCAGGATCGGGCGGTGGTAGCCTGAGCGGTTCTGCGGTCGGCATCTCCGTCGACGTTCTGGTCGACCTCGACGACACGCAGGCGATCATCGGCAACGGCACAGACATCGTGGCACGCGGCCACGGGGCCAGCGGTGTCGATATCGCCGGGGACACTTTCGACAGCAACGGCGATCCGGTGACAGAGACGGTGCGCGGCCTGGCGGTCACGGCCACCAGCTACGACGCCCTCTACCAGCTTGCCATCGCGGCGTCGGCCTCCCTCGGGTCGGACAACAGCGGGTCGAACGGCGGTGGCGGTGGCAGCAGCCAGTCGGGTGGCGGCAGCAGCACGACCATCGGTATCGCAGGGGCCGTGACCATCGCCGTCCTGAAGGGCGAGACGAAGGCCGTGCTGGGCGACGACGTGGACGTGAATGCCGACGCGGCGACCAACGACCTCGAAGCGCACGCCCTCCAGGGCATCACCATTCGCGGCACGGACCAGACCACCATCGGCCAGGATGCCGGCGGCGGCACCTTTGCGCTGAACGGCGATGTGGGCCTGACCGGGTCGGTCGCGGTGATCGATTCCGACCAATCCGTCTGGGGCACGGCGCTTGGCGACAACACGCTGCGGTCGAAGGGCGGCGGCGTCACGCTCGATGCGCATGGCGCAACCGACATCGACACGCTGGTGATCGCGATTGCGGGTGTCGTGGACACCGGGTCGTCGAACCAGCAGAGCTCCAGCGGCGGCGACATCAAGTTCGCCGGGGCCGGTGCGGTGACGGTGAACCTCGTGGACAACGAGGTGCTGGCAGATGTGGGTGCCGACAGCGAGATCGCCACCACCGGCGCGCTCAGCATCCAGGCAGAGGACAGCTCCGACATCACCTCCGACTCCGGCGGTGTGGCCTTTGCGCTCAGCACCGGCCAGTCCCAGGGCGGGACCACGGCGGGCTCCGTCGGGGCGTCGGTCGCGGTGAACGATATCACGCAGACCATCCGCGCCACGGTGACGGACACGCCGATCACGGCGGCCAGCGTGGACATGGACGCGATCAACAACGCCGAGGTCGACACCCTGACCATCGCCGGGTCGGCTTCCGTCTCGAACAGCTCCACCGCCTTCGGTGGCGCGGGCTCCGGATCCGGCAACTACATAGACGCGACCACCATCGCCAGCATCTCGAACCCCTCGGGCGTGCAGGTGGTGAATGCAGCGGGCGGGGCGGTTTCCGTCAACGCGCTCGATAACGCGAAGATCAACGCCGACGCCGGTGCGGGTGCGCTGGCCGTCTCCACCGCGAGCAGCGGCAACAATGCGGGCGCGGTTGCCATCGGTGCGGCCATGGCCGTGAACCACATCACCAAGACCACCACGGCCGAAGTGCACGCCGCCACCGTCACCTCCGCCGCCTTCACGACCGAGGCGCTGTCGACCTCCGAGATCGACGCCTTTACCTTCGCCGTTTCGGGGTCGCTGTCGTCCGGCAGTGGCACGCTGGCCCTGTCCGGCGCCGGGTCGGGTTCCGGCAACGAGGTCACGTCCTCCGTGCTGGCCTCCGTCCGGCAGAGCAGCATCACCGCCACCGGTCCGGTCACGATCAACGCGGCCGAGGCGGGGCGCATCGACGCGACCACCGGCTCTCTCGGCATTGCGCTGAACGTGGGCAGCGGCACCGGTGCCAAGGTGGGCGTCGGCCTCGGGATCGCGGTCACGCTGAACGACGTGATGGCATCCGCCATAGCGGAATCCGAAGATACCTCGATCAACGCAGGCACGCAGGACGTGTCGATCACCGCGGACAACACCGCCTCCATCGACTCCACGGCCTTCGGCGTCTCGCTGAGTGTCTCGACCTCCCAGAGCGGCGCATCGGTCGGTGTGAGCGCTAACGTCGCGGTCTCCCTCAACGATATCAACCTGGAGACCCGCGCCCTCGTGACCGACACGGCCGGGGGAGACTCGGACTCCGTCCTGGCGGGCGACCTGACGGTCAGCGCCACGGACAGCGGCAACATCACGGCGGATGCGACATCGGTTGGCCTGGCCGTCTCGTCGTCGAGCAGCAGCGTTTCCGTCTCGGGCGCGGTGAACGTGTCGGTCGCCGACAACACCATCACCTCCACGACCGAAGCGCTGATCGACTCCGTCGATGCGACACTGAGCGGCGCGGTCGACATGGATGCGTCGTCCGAGAAGGTCATCACCGCGATCGTCACCGCGGCGTCGGTCGGTGTCAGCCTTGGCAGCGGCAGCGGGGCGTCGGCCTCCCTGACCGGGGCGGGCTCCCGATCCTACAACGAAACGACCAATTCCGTGTTGGCGGTGATCCGCAATGCCGACGTGACGGCCACAGGCGATGTCACGCTCGACGCCGTGGATTCGACCGAGATTTCCGCCACGCTGGTGGCGGTGGCAGCGTCGGTTTCCGTGGGCGGCGGCAGCGGCGCATCCGCCTCCCTGACCGTTGCGGTGAGCGACGCGCAGAACGTCATCCAGAACACCACGCGCGCGGTGATCGAGGGCGGCTCCGAAGTCCGGTCCACGGGCGGTGCGATGCGGCTCGACGCTTCTTCCGACGGGTCGATCACGGCAACCGCCGTTGCGGCCTCGCTCGGGGTCAGCACCGGCGGCGGCAGCGTGTCACTGAGCGGGGCGGGTGCCGGTGCCAACGCCGACAACAGCATCACCAACACGGTCGAGGCCGGCGTTCTGGGCGCGTCCGACGCCATCGTGGACGGTGCGCTGGACATCACTGCAACGGACGCGGCCAGCGTCACGGCGACCGTCGTCACGGCGGCAATTTCGGCCGACCTGGGCGGTTCCGGCTCCGCCAACATCACGCTGTCCGCCGCGGTGTCCCTTGCGGACAACAGCATCTCGAACACGGTGTCGGCGCATGTCGTCTCGTCCGGGATCGACGCGGGCGGTGCGGTGACGATCAAGGCGGACTCGACCAAGGCCATCGACGCGGTGCAGGTCGCCGCGGCCGTTGCGGTCTCCATCGGGTCGGGCACCGTGTCGTTTGCCGGGGCCTTCGGTGTCGCGCAGGCGCAGAACACGATCGGCGGATCGACCACCGCGGGCATTTTCGGCGCGGACATTGCCAGCATCGGCGGCGCGCTCGACATCGACGCGGACAGCGGCAGCACGATCAACGCCACGCTGGTGGCCGCGACGGCCTCCGTCTCGGCAGGGTCCGGCACGGTGTCGCTCGCCATGTCGGCGGCCATCGCGCTGGCCACGAACGAGATTTCCAGCGTCGTCCTTGCGGGCATCGACGACACCCCGGTGATGACAACCGGCGGCGCCGTGACGGTGGACGCCACCAACAGCAGCCAGATCGACGCGACCTCTGTCGGGGTGGCCATCGCGGTCAGCGCGACCAGCGGCAGCGTGTCGCTTGCGGCGGCGCTGGCGCTGGCACAGGCGAACAACACCATTCTCGGCAGCACCGATGCCATCGTCTCCGACAGCGGTGTGACGGCGGGCGGTGCGGTAGGCATCGGCCTGACCGACAGCGCGCAGATCAACGCGGACGTGATCGCGGCCTCGGTCTCCGTCTCCCTGAGCAGCGGCGGCGTGGCGGGCAGCCTTTCGGTTGCAGTGGCGCTGAGCGAGAACGTGATAGGCGGTACCGGCCGCGCGGCCATCGACACGGCGAGCGTCGTGGCGCAGAGCGGCGGCATCACGCTGGATGCCGTCAGCACGAAGTCGATCACCGCGACCGGCGTCGCGGCGGCAATCAGCGTATCGGGTAGCGGCAGCGTTGCGGTGTCCGGCGCAGGCGCGGGTGTCGATGTCAGCAACACCATCACCAACACCTTCGGCGCCGAGATCCTGAACGCGCCTCAGGTGCAGGCATCCGGTGCAATCGGCGTCACCGCTTCGGATACGTCGACGATCACGGCGACCATCGTATCGGGCGCGGCAGCCGTCGCGGTAGGCGGCTCGGCCTCCGTCGCGGGGGCCGTGGCGGTCACGCTGGCAGAGAACACCCTGTCCGGCGCGCTGGTGGCGCGGATCTCCGGATCCGATGTGGATGCGCTTGGCGGTGGCGTAAACGTGGCGGCCACGGCGAACAACACCATCGATGCGACCGCCGTCGCGGCCAGCCTGTCGGTGTCGGCGTCGGGCAGCTTCGGTGCCGCCGGTGCCGGGGCCGGGGCCAGTGCGACCAACACCATGACGAACAGCGTCAAGGCGCTGATCGAGAACGGCAGCGACGTGGATGCGGCGGGCGCGGTCACCGTCTCGGCCACCGACAGTTCGTCCATCGAGGCGGAGGTCGCTTCTGTCGCGGCGTCCATCTCGGGCAGCTCGACCGCCGCGATCTCCATCTCCATCGCGGTGCCGATTGCAACGAACTCGATTTCCACCGTCACGCTGGCCAGCATCGACGCCAGCGACGTGGATGCGACCAGCGTCTCCGTCACCTCTCTGCGCGACGGGTCGATCACCGCCGTCAGCGCGGCGGTCTCCGTATCGATCTCGGTCTCCGGCTCGTTCAGCCTGTCGGCGGCAGGTGCGGGCGCCGTGGCGGACAACTTCATCGGTGGCGGGGGCGAGGCGTCGATCCGCGGCAGCAACGTCACAACGACAGCGGGCGGCGTGACGGTCGAAGCCGACGACACCAATTCCATCAGCGCCACGCTGGTGGCCGCATCGGTCGGCGTCGCGGGCAGCGGTGGCGCATCCATCAGCCTCGCCATCGCGGCGACGGTCACGACCAACGAACTGACCGGCACGACGCTCGCCACCATCCAGGGATCCGACGTGGATGCGGCGGGTCAGATCACGGTCGACGCGCGCAATGAGAACACCATCGACGCGACAGCCGTGGCGGCGGCGATTTCCGTTGCGGGTGGCTACGTGGGCATTGCCGGGGCCGGGGCAGGGGCGAAGTCCGTCTCGTCCATGTCGAACACAGTCGAGGCGTCGATCATCGACTCGCCCGACGTGGATGCGGATACCGGCGTGACGATCAACGCCGAGGACGCCTCCACCATCACCAACGCCACCGCCGCAGCGGCAATGGCCGTGGGCGTCGGCGCGGGCGGCGGTGCGGTCTCTGTTGCCGTGACCCTTGTGGAGGTCAACTACGACACCGCCGTCAAGGCGCACATCGGCGGGTCCGACGTGCGCACCACAGGCGGCGACGTGACACTGACGGCCCTCGCATCGGGCACCATCGACGTGGAAGGCTACGGCATCGGCGTAGCAGTCTCCGGCGGTGCGGTCGGTATTTCCGGCGCGGGCACCGGCGTCGTGACGCGGGTCAACGCGGGCAGCCTGGTCGAGGCCTCGATCTTCGGCGGCTCCGATGTGCGGGCCCTGGGCGGCGCAGTGATCCTCGACGCGCAGGACCAGACCGGGATCGACGTGGACGCGCTTGGCGTCACGCTGGCGGCCTCCGGCGGCTCTGTCGCGCTGTCGATCTCGGCCACGGTGATCGTGGCAGAGACCGAGATCGAAGGCACCGTCCGCGCAGAGATCGACGACAGCAATGTGGTCGCCGGCAACGGCAATGTCGACGTTCTGGCCTCGTCCACCACCTCCTCCGACCTCGAGGCGACGGGCATCGCGCTTTCGGCTGCGGGCGGCACCTTCGGCGGCAGCATCGCGCTGGCGGCGGGCGTGGTCCACAACACCATCGCGCAGGTCGTCGAAGCGGTAATCGACAATGCCGATACCGCAGACGGCCAGGCGGTCACGGCCAGCGGCGCGGTCAACGTCTCGGCCGAGGACTCGGTCATGATGACGGCGATCTCGCGTGCGATTTCCATCGCAGTGTCGGGCGGTTACGTCGGTCTGGCGGTCTCTGTGTCTGCTGCCGTCGCGACCAACACGCTTGCCGGATCGACGATCGCCCGGGTTCAGAATTCGCGCGTCGACGCAAACGGCGGTCCCGTGACCGTCACCGCGCAGACGTCGAGCCAACTGGACACCCAGCCCATCGCCTTCGCCTTCTCGGCGTCGGTGGCCTTTGCCTCGCTGGCGGCCGCCGGTGCGGGGGCGTCAGGCATCAACACGGTCACACGCGAAGTGTCCTCCACCATCGAGGCGGCGTCCAACGTGACCGCCAACGGCGCGGTGACG
Organism: Sagittula sp.; assembly: GCF_052825245.1. Lineage (NCBI taxonomy): Bacteria > Pseudomonadati > Pseudomonadota > Alphaproteobacteria > Rhodobacterales > Roseobacteraceae > Sagittula > Sagittula sp. The sequence goes on along the minus strand of NZ_JBRBWD010000029.1, from coordinate 52,910 downwards.
GTCGAGGCGCATGATGTGCTGGAGGCCAACGCCCAGGTCGGTTCCGCCGCGGTCAGCCTTGGCCTTGTCGGTTTTGCGATCAGTGTCGCCATCGGCAAGAATCTGATCGCGACACAGGTGCTTGCGGCGATCGACGACAGCACCGTGACGGCGGAGGCGGGCAACATCCTCGTCGATGCCGACGCGACGCATGAGGACGGGGATATCGTCACCGAGGTCAGCATGGTCAGCGTCAACGGCGTGCTGGGCGGCGCCGGTGCGGGGGGCGAAGCCATCTCGCAATTGGAGACCGACGTGACCGCGCGGGTGCGCGGATCGCAACTGACGGCGCAGGGCGTTGGATCGACCGTGGACGTGGACGCGGACAGCATCGACTGGGCGCGGGCAGAGATCATCGGCGTGGCGGTGTCGCCCGTGGGGCTGGCGATCTCCGCGCTTGTCTCCACCGGCATCGTCGAGGGTGCGACGCGCGCCGTGGTCGATGGCAACACCCAGATCACCGCGGACGGGGCGCTGGACGTCACGGCGGACAGCGTGGCCAAGGGCCTGCCGGAAGGCGACGCCATCGCGGTCGGCGGCATCGGCGGCGCGATCACCATCATGGACGCGCAGGTGAACCGCGTGACCGAGGCCTATGTCGGCGGCCAGGTGGCACCAGGCACGCTTGTGGACACGCGGCTGGACCGCATTTCACTGCCCGGGCAGGATGTGTCCTTCGTGGATGGCGAGATCGTCACTTACAGTTCCAACGGTGGCACCGCCATCGGCGGGCTGGTGAGCGGCCAGCAGTATTACGTGCTGGCAGGTGAGACCGGGACCATCCAGCTTGCCGCGCTGCGGACCGGCGAGAGCCTTGTGAACCTCGGCGACAACACCATCCGCGTGGGCGATCAGTCAGAGCCGCTCGTGACCAATGACGAGGTGCGCTACCAGGCCAACGGCAACGATGTCATCGGTGGGCTGACCGACAACGCCACCTATTACGTCAACGTCCTGTCCGGCGGCCGCATCCAGCTGATGGACGCGCCGAACGGTAACGTGATCGACCTGACCTCCACCGGGGGTGCGGGCACGCACACCATCGAGCGTGTGAACCCGAGCGAGGCGGACATCAACTTCGACCCCATTACCGTGACGGAGGATCAGGATTTCCTGGCCCGCGAGGTGGTGGACCTGACCTCGACCGGAACCGGCGGCAACCACACCTTCACCCGTGACACGGTGGCAGGGATCACCGGCGTGGATACGGACGATACCGAGGATTCGCTGACCCTCGATACCGGCGGCATCGCGTTCGAGACCGGGGAAACCGTGGTCTACACCACCACCGGCAGCGCCATCGGCGGGCTGGTGAACGGCGGCACATACCTCGTGCAGGCCATCGACGACGGCACGGTGAAGCTGGCGGCGCTGGCCCCGACGGGTGCCGCGGTGAACACCGGCGGCGACACCATCTTCGTCGGCGACCCAGCGTCGCCCTTCTTCACCGGCGAGGTCGTTCAGTACGACAGCAACGGCAATGCCGCCATCGGCGGGCTGGTGGACGGCGCGTTCTACACCGTGATCGCGGGCGAGGACGGCACCATCCGCCTCGTGAACGACCTGGATGGCTATGTCGACACGACCAACGACACGATCAACGTAGGCACACCCGCAACCGCCTTCACCACCGGCGAGGAAGTCACCTACGTCAAGGGCTCGGGCAGCCTGATCGACGGGTTGAGCGACGGCGGCACCTACTACGTCATCGACATGGGCAGCGGGCTGATCCGCCTCGCGGATTCGCTGGCGAATGCCAACAACGGCATCGGGGTGGATCTGACGTCGGGCGGTTCCGGCTTCGGCCATGCGATCCAGCGGACGGGCGAGCCGGATGTGCTCTTCGATCCGGATCTGGACATCGTGAACCTGACCTCGGCCGGCGGCGGTGCGGAACACATCCTGCATCGTTCGACCAGCGATGACGTGATCATCGACATCACGCTGGACCTGCCGGAGGACTTCTACCTTCAGCGCGGCACCTTCATCGACCTGAGCAGCGCGGGCAGCGGCGTCCAGAGCCTGCAGCGGCAGGACATCGGCACCGTCAGCTTCGACCCCTCGGCCCTGACCGGGACGGCGGGCACGGCGCCTGCGGCGACGGTCCTGAACATCGGCGGCCACAAGCTGAACGTCGAGGCGACCTCTGCCTACGAGGCGACGGCGGACAGCGTTGCGGGCGGTTTCGGCCTGCTCGCCGGTGCCACGGTGACGAAGTCGGTGGCCAGCGTGGTCGGCGATACGCTGGCCTATGTGGGCGAGGGCACGCAGGTCGTGGCGGGTGCGCTGGACGTGATCGCAACGTCTAACGACGCAGCCAATTCGCTGAACGAGTTCTACGCCATCGGCGGTGCGCTCTCGGTGAATGTGACCATCGCGGATGCGACCATCGACAGCCGGACGGAGGCCTTTACCGGCACAATGGCAGGCGCCACCCCCACCGCGAACAGCGTGACATCCATCACGCTGACGCAGGGTGCCAATGGCAATGGCCGGGCCTTCATCGACGCGAACGGCAGCCAGACGGCAAACGCCGAGGCGGAGGGCATCGGTGCCTCCTTCGGCATCTCGGTCAACGTGCTGGTGCCGACGGCGGATGTCTCCGGGGCCGTGCGTGCCTACGTGGGCGAAACCACCGTGCTCGACGCGGACCGCCTGGACGTGACGGCGGACGGCGATGTCATGGACGCGACCGCCAAGGTCCGTTCCGGCACGATTTCGGGCTTTGCCTCGATCAGCGTGCTGCAATCCTCGGCGCTCGTCAGCGGTGAGGTCGAGGCCTTCATCGGCGCGCAGAACGACACGGGCTCCAGCCTGACCGCCGCTCCGCAGGTGACGATCACGCCCACCGGGGCCGATGTGGGCGACGGTGCCGTGGTCGTGGCAGCGGATGCCACCATGGACGCGGCCGCGGATACCGTGCTGGTCGGCGCAAGCTTCGGCCTGACGGTCAGCGCCGCGCGGCCCAAGGCCGAGGTCAGCGGTGCGACCCGTGCCTACGTCCGCGACGGCGTGGCGATGAGTGCGGCGACCCTCGACATCAATGCCGGCAACTCGGCGCTGGACGCGATCCAGTACAACGCCACGACGCAGACGATCCTCGCGAGCCTCGCAGGCCTTGCGTCGGTGTCCTACCTCGAAGGCGAGGCCACTGTGACGGGCGAGGTTTCCGCCTATCTCGGCGCGCCCTTCGACGGACCGGTGACGGGCGGTGCGGGCGTTGTCGACATCACGGGGGCGGTCACCATAGACGCATGGTCCGACATGAACGCCACCGCCGGTTTCGGTGACCTTGGCTTTACCGCGAACCTCGGCGGGCTTGCCGCGATCAGCATCTTCGACACCACGACGGACGTGGCGGGCACCACGCGCGCCTTCGTCGGGCAGGGCGGCACGCTGAACGCAGCCTCGCTCGCGGTGCATGCGCAGGGCGACTACGACGCGACCTCCACGACGCTCGGTGTGACGCTCTCGGGTGTCGTCGCCTTCACCGACATCACGGCGAACGCCACGGTGAGCGGCACGGTCGATGCGCATGTGGGCTCGGCCTACAACGCCACCCCGTCGAGCAACATCGGCATCGTCGACATCGACGGTGCCGTGACGATCACCGCCATCGGCAACATGTATGCGGCGCCGACCATCGGCAACCTGACCGCCTCCTCCATCGCCATCTCGCTGTTCGACCAGCGCGCGACGATCTCCGGCGCGGTGCGGGCCTATGTCGGGCAGGGCGTCGACCTTGAGGCCGACAGCCTGACGATCCTCGCCGACACGCCCTTCACGCAGGTCGGGGCCGCCGAAAACTACGGCGGGCACGAATACGGCATGGGGGCATATGCGCGCAGCGCCAGCCTGTCGCTCGGGCTGCTGGCCTCCGTCACCGACATCAAGTCGGTCGCGACGGTCAACGGCACGGTCGAAGCCTTCATCGGCGCGGGTCGTGCCCTGGTGGCCTCGGACGTGCAGACCGATGTGGACATTACCGGCGGCGCCGTCAGCGTCTCTGCCGACAGCGACATGCGGGCGGTGTCCGACATCGACTCCCTCAGCGCGAGCCTCGGGCTCAGCCTGAACCTGTTCCAGAATGACGCGAACGTCAGTGGCCGGACCTCCGCCTTTGTGCGCGACGGCGTCAACCTGACCGCCAGCTCGCTGGATGTGTCCGCCGGCAATGCCCTTGTCCCGAATGACAGGGTGATCAACCAGGCCGTTGCCCTCGCCTCCAGCTTCGGGATCGGCTTCATCGGCGAAGGCACGAGCCTGAAGCCCACCGCCACCGTCAGCAGCATCATCGAAGCCTTCGTGGGTGCGCCCGACGACGTGGCAGCGGGCGGCGCTCCGGGGGCGGTCGTCGCCGTCACCGGCGGCGTGGACTCCATGAATGTGACCGCCCTTGGCGACATCGACGCCATTTCCCGGACGGATTCCGTCTCGGCGGGCGGTCTTGTGCAGATCGGGAACTTCGAGCCGACCGCCATCGCAGGCGGCAAGACCCGCGCCTATGCGGGCAACGGCATCGAGCTTCACGTCAGCGACCTCAACCTGCTGGCGGACGGCGACGCTAAGGCGGATGCCGAACTTCTCAGTGTTGGCGTCACCGGCGGTGTGGCCGTGAACGGGCTGAAGCCCACGGCGATCACCTCGAACGACGTGGAGGCCTACGTGGGTCGCAACGACGACGCGACCGAGACGACGGACGTGGTGGTCAGGGTGCTGGGCCAGGATGGCGTGTCGCGCGGCACGGTGGATGCCGTGGCACTCGGTTCGACCATTGCCGATGCGGAGACGAGGGGCTTTGCCGCGGCGGGCATCGTCGGCGTCTCGCTGGCCACATCCGTCGCCGCGATGGAGGGCAAGACCCGCGCCTACGTCGGTCGCTACACCGACCTCACAGCAGGCGATGTGAACCTGACCGCGACCGAGGTCGCCGCCCAGGCGCTGTCCGAAGTCGCCAGCACCTCGGTCAGCGGTGCGGTGGACGTGGCCGTGCTGACCTCCGAAGCTTACGCGGCACGGATCACCGAAACCTTCGTCGGCGACCATTCGACCGTCAACCTCGGCGCCCACAACCTTACGGGTGTGGCCACCACCAAGGTTCTCGACAACGCCAACCAGCTTGTTCCCATGGCCAGCGCATCCATTGCATCTGTGGGCGGCGCGGGCCTCGTGGACGTGAACGACATGACCGTGATCGCGGTCGTGGGCCAGAAGGATCCCGCGAGCCAGGAATCCGCTACGCGGGCCTATGTCGGGTCCAACTCCGACGTGACGGCGAACAACGTGACCCTCGATGCCGTGTCCAGCACGACGGTCGAGGCGGACGCGTCGAACTTCAGCGCGGCGGGCCTTGTCGCGGTTTCGGTCTCGACCATCACGGCGCGCAACGCGCATGACGGGGCGGTATATATCGGCGACGATACCGACCTGACGCTGGACGGCACGCTGCATATGCTGGCGGACAACACCGTCACCGCCCGTCCGCAGTCGAAGAACACCGGGTTTGCGGGGGCGGTCTCCGTTGGCAGCGCCACGATCCGGACCGACCTCGACGCGGACACCGACGCGTGGATCGGCAAGAACGGCATCATCTCGGCGGACAGCATCGACGTTGAGGCCCGCGGCCTGCACACGGCAGAGGCCGCCGCGCTGAACACCGGCGTCGCCGGTCTGGTGGACGTGGCCCTGCTGGACGTGCAGGTGGTTGACAACGGTGGTGCCTCCGTCCGCATCGGTGCGGCCAACGGCGACGCCACACCGGGCACCACTTCGATCACCACCACCTCCGGCGGCATCGACCTCGACGCGGCGCTGACCTCGAACGTGACGGCCCTGACGTCCGCCACGTCGGTGTCCGGCCTCGGCTCCGGCATCGACACCGACACCAGCGCCATCAACAACGCGGCGGTGAAGGGGCATATCGGCAGCGGTGTGGACGTCGATGCGGCCACCGTCTTCCACATGCAGGGCAAGCTGCTGGGCAAGACCGACGCCTCCGCCACCTCCGTGCAACTGACCGGCGGCGTGTCGGTCAACGTCTCGGACACCGAATCCACCTTCAGCCCGGACGTGGTGATGACCACGGGGCAGGGCGGTTCCATCCACGCCGGGCAAAGCGTGACCGTCCTGGGTCTGCTGAACTACGACGAGGTCAACGACGAGTTCCTGCGGTTCTCTGATGGGTACGGCGCCTTCGGCAATGCCGAGGGAACCGGCGTCGCGTTGCTGGCCGCGGTGGATCACACCGTCATCGACGTGGACAACAACTCGCTGGTCGATGTGACCGTGGCAGAGAACATGTCGCTGACCTCCACCAGCGGTGACATCAACGTCGCCGCGCGGCATTCCAACGAGGCCTACGGCGCGGGCGCCACCGGCGGATTCGGCGGCTTTGCGCGGGTCGCGGACATCACCGCCGACATCAAGGCGACCGGGACGACCAACGTGTCCTTCCTCGGCGATGTGGGCGACGGCACCGCGGCTGCGGCCTCCGACATCAACTTCGACGCGGCGGCGCTGTCTGCGGCGACCTCGACCATGTCCTCGGGCGGCGGATCGATCTTCGGCGACTTTGCCGAGGGGCAGGCCAACGCCACCACCAACCACACCATCAACGCGACGTTCGGCGGCAGCGGCAGCACGATGAACGTGGCCAACAACATCAACGGCAAGGCCTTCCTGCTGGCCGACGCGGATGCAAGCGGCAGCACCAACGGCTTTGGCGGGTTCGTCAGCTCCGCCTCCGTCGGCACGGCTGCGGCGGCCACGGGCGTGGTGAACTTTACCGTCGGCGCCACCGACCACGTCGAAGCCGGCAACCTGATCGAGCTGGTGGCCGAGCAGGGCGGCGAAGGCAGCGACATCTCGGACGGCACCGTGCTGAACTCCAGCGCGGCCAACGACACCATCAACTTCGGCAACTTCCACAAGCTGAACGACGGCGCGACGATCACCTACAGCGGGACGACCGGCGGCGGCCTGACCTCGGGCAAGGACTATACCGTCGTCGTCTTCGACGACACGCAGATCCAGCTTGGCACCAGGTTCGCGCAGGGCAACGTCACGGTGAACCGCGACACGATCACCATTGCCAACCACGCCTTCGAGGACGGCGACCAGGTGATTTACAACTCGAACGGCGGCACGCCCATCACCGGGCTGTCGAACGGTTCGAAGTACCAGGTGAAGGTCGTCGACGAGAACACGATCAAGCTTCAGACCATCGGCTTCACCGAGGTCGAGGACAGCTTTACCCGCGCCATCGTGGACGCAGTCGACGACAAGATCCTCGACACCTCCACGCCATTCAACAACGGCGACGTGGTGACCTATCGCCCGGCAGAGCCGCGCATCTTCGTGTCGACCTTCGTGGATGCCATCGTCACGCTCGATAACGAGAACACGGAGGTCAACGAGTTCAGCAGCACGCAGGACGGCTCGAACGTCGGGCGCATCTTCCTGCCCGGCCACGGTTTCTCGAACGGCGACGCGGTGATCTATACCGCGCTGGACGGCTACGAGATCCCGGGCCTGAACAGCGGTCAGACCTACTATGTCGTCAACGGCGGCGCGGCGATCGGCGGCACGCCGCTCGGGGCGGCCTACCAGCCCGATGCCAACTTCATCCGGCTGGCTGCCAATCCGGAGGACGCCATCGGTCGCGATCTGGACCCCGATCCGGGCGTCTTCGATTACGATCCGGTGGCGATCATCAATCTGCCCTACCGTTCCGACAATGCAGACACCGGCTTCGGTTTCGAAGGCCATTCGCTGATCGGCGTCGGAGAAAGCCCGGTCGGCGACCTGAACCCGGGGCAGTCGTACTACGTGGTCGAAAAGGACGCCAACGGTTACAAGCTGGCGACCGATGCGGCGGGCACGAACATCGTCAACCTCTACCTCAGCGGAAACACCGAGGGTGGCTCGCACCGGTTCGTGCGTGAAGGCATCGACCTGCAATCCGCGGGGACCGGGTCCAACCAGACGCTGGTCTTCGACCTCACCTCGAACAGCCTGTCGGGCGTGTTCGACGGTGTGGGCGGTGCGGCGGGTTTTGCACTGCCGGAATCCGCAGACGGTATCGTGAACTCCTCGGCCGGCGGCTCGGGCGGCAGCCTCGGGTGGAGCAACCAGCGCGGCAAGACCTACGCCGCACAGGTGGCCAGCACGAACTTCACCATGGCGGCCAACGGGCACCTGAAGGCCGACGACATCACGATCCGGACCGACGGCGACGCGAACGCGGTCGCCAATGCGGATGGCGGCGGTGGCGGCAGCATCTCCATCGCCGGAGCCGAGGCCTACGCAACGGTGGTCAACACCAGCCTGATCGACATCGGCCAGAACGCCGTTCTGGACGCCTTCAACGACATCACCGTCAAGGGCATCCTGAAGTCCTACGCTGCCTCCGAGGCCGAAACCACCAGCGGCAGCCTTCTGGGCGCCGGTGCGGATGGCACAGCGGAGTCGCGGATCTATTACGGTGTCGACCAGCAGATCAACGGCGACCTGACCGCCGGTGACGCGATCCTGATCCAGAACCTCGTGGACAACAACGCGACCGCGAAGTCCGAAGCCTACGGCGGCGGCATCTTCGGGGTCAGCACCTCTGTCGACGCGGTGGCCGAGGTCCGCAAGGCCTCTCAACTCAACGCCAACAACGCCATCTGGGCCCGGCACAACGTCAGCCTGCTGGAAGACCCCGATGCCGCGGGCGACGCCGAGGCGCGCATCAACGCCTACTACGACCAGTTCCGCGGGGCCGAGATCACGCTGAACGGCGCGGCCGACCTCGTGGCGCAGACCATCACCATCACCTCGGACGTGACGCGCAACCGCGCGAACAGCAACACCAACACCGTGGCTGGCGCTGCCGGCGGGTCGGCCAAGTCCTACTCGACCTCGCGCATCGTGGCCGAGAACCGGGTGGTGCTGAACAACGGCTCCGAACTCACCGGCAACGCGTCGATCCTGGTCCAGGCGCAGAACCTGAACACCAACAACTTCGCCAAGTCCAAGGCGCGGCTTTACGCCATCGGCGGCTCGACCCGTGCCAATTCCACGAACGAGGTCACCAACGACGTCAAGATCGAAGGACACTGGGAATCCATCCTGCGCACCGCCGATCTGGACGTGAACGCCATAGACACCGGCGTGGACAACGACCGTTCGCGCAGCCCGGGCGGCGGCTACATCGGCCCGCGCCGTCGTGGCGGCGACAGCTCGACCGACCTGACGCGCGACATCTTCTGGGAAGCCCATGTCATCCTGCTGGGCGAGCCGAACCCCTACCTGCACATCGACCGCAACGGGGTCATCCAGTCGCTGTCCAACATCGACTTCCTCGGCGTGAACGCCGGCAAGACGGTGGGCGACACGCTCGACTTCATCAGCGCGAGCAACAAGCAGGTCGTGCTGGACGACATCATCTTCGACCAGGCGGGCAAGGCGACCTTCTACGCCAGCGCGGACTCGAGATACAATTCGCTTGGCCGCATCTGGGGCAACGAGGGCCTGATCGAAAGCCAGCGGAGCTGGGATTTCGTCACCCTCATCAATGAATCCGAATGGGATCTGGTCATCAACCACATCGACGCCATCGACGGCGGCGCGGTGGTCGACGTGATCGTGGACGACATCAAGTTCGACGGCTCGGGCGAGGGCAACAACACCTCGAACACCGCCGGGACAGTCGGCAATACCTTCGAGTTCCGCCTGAACCTGCTGTACCCGCAGACTGCGGTGCGCATCCTGAACATGGATCACGCGCTCGACAGCTTCGACTTCTACACCGGACCGGTGTTCGACAACACCGCACTGAACATCGCGGACAGCGACATCATCCTGCTGGGCGGGATCGAGAACACCTTCGGCCACACGCAGATCATCAACGAGCGCGGCAACATCCGCGCCGACCAGCCCGAACTGCGGATGAGCGATCCGAATGCGCCCTCCGTCGTGGTGACGCCGGTCTTCGAAGAGGCACTGATCCGCACCAACACTATCGAACTGGATGCCTCTGGCGACATCGGCAACCAGTCCGCGCTGACCGGCCGCAAGGCCGTGGCGGTGGAACTGCTGCGCATCGAACATGCCGTGGGCGAGGACGATCCGATCGAGCTGAAGGAAATCTCGCTGACCGCCGATGCCGGTGGCGATGCGGTGCTCGACATCACGCTGCACGACCGCACCACCGATGCCGGGCCGGTGACGGTCGAGATCGAGCGCATCCGGGCGGGTGACGACGTCGACGTCGTGATCAACGACAGCCTCGTGGGCAACGCGCCCTCGACGCTGACCGGCCTGTCTGTGCAGACCTTCAACCCGCCGGACCTTGTGACCACGCAGGCGCGCACCGGCAGCTACTTCCGTTACTGGAGCCCGGATGCGGACGGCGGCGCCTCTTACTACGACTTCATTGGCCGGTCGCTGAACACCACCGCCACCGAGGTCGATTCCACCTATGTCTTCGTCGAGGTGCGTGCCGGTGACGATATCGACATCGGCCATGTCACCACGAATGACGTCTACATCGATGGCGCGGGCAATCCGCTCCCGGGTGAGGAAAACCGCAGCTATCGCACGACCGACCTCTCCTACAGCCTGCCGAACCCGAACCCGCGGAAGATCACCGACATCGACGTAACACCCGCGGCGTCCTCGACCACCGTGAACTTCGTGGTCTTTAGCGACGCCGACTGGACCGGCGGCAGCAGCGACGACGGGGTCGAGCAGATCTGGCTGACGACCAACGGCAACATCCTTGCGCAGGAACTGTCCGGCGACATGCTGGTGGGCCACATCCATTCGACCGCCGGTGACGTGACCCTGTGGTCGGGCGGGCGGATCCTCGATGCGGACGGCACGGCGACGGTCGACGTGACCGCCGGGAATATCACGCTCTATTCCGGCGTGCCGACCGGCGCACAAAGCGGCAGCGCGGTGCTGACCCTGCTGCTGGGCCAGTCTGACGGCTTCACGGCTGGTGGCCTGACCGTGCTCAACGGCGTCGGATCGCCCGGCACCGGAGGCATCGGCGAAGGCGACGACTTCCTCGAGATCAACGTGGATCGCAACAACGCGGGCGGGGCGACCGGCCACAACCTCGACGCCTTCGACACCAACGCGGGCACCAACACCGGCATCTTCATCGACGAGATGACGGGCGACCTGCGCGTGGGCCAGGTGGAAACCGGCGGCGACGTGTCGCTCCGCACGGTGGCCGGGTCCATTGTCGACCGGCCCGAAGACGGCGCCGAGGACGTGACCGACGCGGATATCATCGCCCGCGCCGTCAACCTCGACGCCAACGGGCTGGGCGCCAGCATCGGCGAGATCGGCAACGACCTCGAGATCGACTCGCGCAACGGCAGCGCGGGCAGCGAGACCGTGGACGGCGTGTCGCTGGATGCGGCACAGGACGACGTGGCACTGGAGGCACTCCAGAACATCTTCGTCACCGAAACCGAGGGCGCGCTGCGTCTCGTCCTGGCGCACGCGCTCTACGGCACGATCCGCCTGACCGTCCGCGAAACCTCCGAGACCGAGGAGAACCTGCTGCTGGTCGACAGCGGCGTGGCGAACTTCGCGGAATCCGACGCCCGCTATCCGGGCCTGCAGGACGACCACAACCGCGTCGTGGCGCACGGCACGATCTTCGCCGAGCGCGGCGACGTGCTGCTGCTGGTCGCGGACGGTGTCGTGACGGATGCGAACTCCGACCTGCTTGCCGCCGGTGACATCACGATCTTCGGCGATGCCAACTATGTGGACGGCGTCGATCAGGCGAGCGATCCCGATGCAGGCTATGGCACGCGCATGACCCTGCGTGGCCGCATGATCGCCGGTGCGGACGTGACGCCGGGACAGGACGGCTTCAACGCCGGACAGCAGGGCGGGCCCGTCATGGGCTCGGCCATCGCGACCTTCACGACGCCGGTCTACGGCACGACCATCTTCGGCAACGACGACGTCGACCAGATCCAGTTCGGCGACACCAGTGGCGGCTCCGGCCAGACCACGCAGGGCAGCGACGGGTTCATCTACCTCGGCTCCCGCACGACGGTCTATGGCTCCGACACCGCGCCGACCGACGGCGCCGGCGTGAACGGCAAAGGGCTGAGCCTTGGCGATGACGGCGAGGACCGGTTCCGCGTCTATTTCCTGCAGGACACCGCGACGGTCACGTCGCCGTCGATGCTCGACGCGCTGCAGGCGCTGGGGCAGGCGGACGCGGGCCATACCCTGACGCTCGACGGGCAGGCCGACACGGACACCTACGAGATCTACCTGCTTGGCTCTGACGGGACGGACGAACGCAACTACGTCATCAACGCGCTGGACACCGGCGCCGAGGACGATGGCGTCGATGAGCTGCACGTGCTCGCGCCCTCCGCAACTCTGGCCGATCCCGATGGCACCGACGACATCTTCTTGATGCGGGCGATGCAGTACATCGGCGGCGAGGCGGCGGATCGTCCGGGCTTCGTGGCGCTGCTGCATGGCACGGTGTCCACCTACCAGGACGTGGTTCAGTTCAACGAGGACAGTGCCGAGGTCAGCCGCATCCAGTACGACAGCGGCATCAACGGCCGGATGATCGTCGAGGGCCGCGAGGGCGACGACCAGTTCTACTCCGACGACGTGACGGTCATCACGACGCTCGACGGCGGGGCAGGCGACGACACCTTCCAGGTCGGCCAGATCTTCGGGATGAACCGGACGCTCGACGCCAACATGCTGCCGACGGATATCTTCCCGGAACTGGTGGCGACCACGCGCGGCTGGCTCTCGCCGGGGTCAAGCGCGCCGCTGGTGGCACAGGGCGGCACGGGCAACGACACCTTCCGCGTCTACTCCAACCAGTCGGAACTGCGGCTGGAAGGCGATGACGACAACGACCTGTTCATCGTCCGCGCCTTCGCGCTGGCGGCGACCACCGACTTCGACTGGAACGGCGACAGCTACGACGCCGACCCGTCGCAGGGCGCCATCGACGTGGACGATCTGGAGGCAGGCGTGGCCGTGCTGGAGGCGCTGGAGACCCTGCGCACCACGAATGCCTGGACCGTCGCGCAGGCCATCGACAACCTGACCGATGCAGACGTCGCGGGCTTCGACATCTTCATCAACGCCGCATGGCGGACGGATCTGAAGGCGAAGATGGTGGTCAACGGCGCCACCTCCTTCAACATCAACGGCGACTTCGGGATCAACTTCCTCGACCTGCTGCTGACGCCCACCGTGACCGACGCCGTGATCGTTCTGGATGCGGACGGTGTGGCCTCGCCGCAGATCGGACTCGGCTTCTCGGTCGCACAGGCGCCCGACATCCGCGCCGGTGGCGGCCAGGACGAGGTGCGTTACAACGTCAATGCTCCGGTCTCCGTCGACGGCGGCGCGGGCTTCGACAAGATGGTGATCCTCGGGACGGAGTTCGCGGATGACATCGTGATCCGGGCCGACGGCATCTTCGGCGCGGGCCTGAACGTCCGTTACTCCACCATCGAGGCGATCGAGGTGGACGGCCTGGAAGGGGATGACGAGTTCTTCGTGCTCTCCACCGCCTTCGGCGTCAGCTACCGTGTGATCGGCGGCCTCGGCTCAGACGTGATCAACGTCGGCGGCGACGTGACCGAGGACATCGTGACCCGCGAGCTCGAAGGCGCGACCGGCACGGTGGACCACCTCGTGCGGTCCTCTGACGTGCTCTACGACGGCGTGGTCATCGACGGCTTCGACTACAACGTGGCGCGGGACGACTCCGGTCTCGTGGTCATCAACGAAGAGGCGGCGGGCGACACCTCTCAGGGCCGGACGGTCGTGGGTGAGGAGAACCTGCTCGCCGACCAGTACGCCGACTTCTACACGATCCGGCTCGCGCAGGCGCCGACCGACGTGGTCTACGTGACCGTCTCGGCGGCGCGCAGCTTCCAGGAAGAGCGCGACATCGACCCGATCACCGGTCAGCCCTACGACCTGAACCCCGACTTCCTGACCGACGCCCTGGGCGAGACGGTCTGGCTGTCTGCGGTCGATCCGACCGGCGGCGCGACCCCGGGCGGGGCAACAGTCACCGATCTGGACTTCCAGCGCACCGTCGTGATCAACGGCGTGACGGCCTACATCTCGCAGAACGCGATCACCTATGCCTTCACCGCGGCCAATTACGCCAACGAGGTCGGTGTCTACGTCTTCGCACCGGATGACGACCGCTCCGAAGGCGACCGCGTGACGGTCATCCAGCACAGCGTGGTGTCCGAGGACATCGCATACAACGGCATCGACGTGCGCAATGTCGAGGTCGAGGTGATCGACAACGATACGCCGGGCATCAAGGTGCGGGAAGTGGATGCCGCCGGCAACGATGACGGGCGCACCGTTGTCGTCGAGGGCACCGACACCAGCGAGCTGACCGACGAGGTCCGCCTGTCGCTGGCCCGCGATCCGGCCTTCGGCGAAACCGTCGTGGTCGACATCGTGGTCGACGTGGACAGCGACAATGCGCTCGAGTTCTCCAACATCGCGGGCGACAGCCGCCTGAACCTCTTTGCCTCGACCTCCGTCCGTCCGAGCGACGGCAAGGTCGTCATCGGCACCATGACCTTCACCAACAACGGCGCCCCGGGTTGGGATGACGAGATCCGGCTTGGCGTGGAGGCGCGCGACGACTTCGTCCGCGAGGACCTCGAAATTGCGGTGCTCGAGTTCGAGCGCAACGATGCAACGACCGACGCCAACTACATCTTCCCGAACCTGCGCTCCGGATTCCAGATGCTCGACGTGGAGGTGCATGACAACGAGACCTCGGGCGCGGTTGTGCTGGAGACTGGCGGCGACACGCTGCTGGTGCCCGACAACGCGGACACCGTGACGGATGAGACGGAGACGGACAGCTACCAGATCCGCCTGACGCGCCAGCCCGACGACAGCGTGACCGTCGCGGTGCTGACAGATGGCCTGGCCGATGTGACCTCGATCGAGGGCATCACGATCACGCCCGAGGACTACGCAGTGATCGGCGGGCTCCAGGCGACGCAACTGTTCTCCGGCAACCTCGTCTTCGGCACCGACGGTTCGGGCAACCTGACCGTCACGCGCGGCGAAGGGGCCGACCTGGGCAGCTTCCAGGACGAAGGGTTCTTCGGCGAAAGCCTCGAAGCCTCCGTGCGCTTCGACGGCACCGTGACCTTCGGCAACGACGGCACCAACCTGACGATCGGCGGGGCGGGTGTCGGCGGCAGCTTCTCGGCCGGGGACACGATCCGTGTCCGTGCCGGGTCTGCGGGTGGTTTCGACACGAACAATGACGACTATGTTGTGTCCTCCGTCAGTGCCAACCAGATCGTGCTGACGGCGCTTCTGGGCGATGGCGACTGGGATACGGCGGGCAGCGCGGACGACGTTCAGCTTTCCGACTTCGCCACCGTGCCGGGCGAGCGCATCCGCCTCGACGGGCTTTCCGGCGCGTTTGCGGCGAACAACGGCGATTACGTCGTCATGTCGGTCAGCGCGGATGGCCAGACCCTGACCCTGACCGCCACCACCGCTGACGTGCCCGGCTGGGCGCAGGGCGCCGCCGACACGGAGGCTGTACTGTCCGACCTGGCCGAGAACTTCATTTTCGAAGGCACGGTCGGCTTCGGCGAAGAGACCGATCCGCTGGCCTTCCCGGGCCAGTTCCTCGACATCGGCGTGGCCGGTGCACAGGAAGGCTGGCTGGCTGACGGGTTCCTCGAAGGCATGTGGGTCCGGATTTCCGACCTGAACGGTGGCAACCCGGCGGTCGAGGCCAAGATCCAGCTGATCCGCGGCGACAACGACAGCCAGGACGCCAAGCTGCAACTGATCCACGTCATCATCGACGGCACCGAAATGGCGCTGGCCGACACATGGCTGGGCGATGCGGCGGCGGACCAGGTGCAGGTGGTGCGGATCGCGCCCGAGGTGACCTTTACCGACGGCAACTGGTACGACCTGCAGACCGTCACGCTGACGGCGGACGCGGACTATGTCGTGCCGCCGACCCGCGATGGCGTGAAGATCTTCCCGGTCTCCACGCATCTGCTGTCCAAGCTGCGCGGCCCGCTTGCGGTCGAAGGCGGTCCCGCCGGGGCCGACCGGTCGCTGACCGCGGGCGTCAAGCTGCCGGGCGAGGCGGACGACTTCCTGATCGCCATCGGCGCACAGCCGCCGGAAAGCCAGCAGATCGACGTGCTGAATATCTTCAACGACTCGAGCCAGGCGGACACCTCCGGTGTGCTGACGCAGACCACGCTGCGCGGCTTCGGCATGGCCGACGACCTCGTGTTCGAGAACGTGTCCGGCCCGCTCTACGGCGAGGCGCCGGAAGGCTCGACCTCGATCACCGTTCCGGGCGGCATCAGCTTCGGCAAGATCAACTACGGATCGTTGAGCGTCGGCGCCGATAGCGCGCAGTCGACCATCGAGGTCCTGAACATCATGCTGGGGCAGGGCAACGACACGCTGGAGATCAACGGCACGCTCGATCCCGCGCCGTTCGTCTCGGCGCAGAACGTGTTCAGCTTCTCCGCACCCGGGCAGGACCCGGACCAGGAAGACGCCTTCGACACGTTCTACACCGTGCGCTCCGAGGACATCGACTGGAAGGCAGAGGGCTTCCTGCCGAACCAGACCGTGACCGTCGACGGCGTGCCGGGCGTGTTCTTCACCGTGGTCGAGGTGGCGGATGCCATCTACCTCGACGGCGAAGGCCAGCCGGTCCTGCAATCGGGCGCCTTCCTGCGTGATCCCAACGACAACTCCGTCCTCGTGCTGGAGGCCGTGGGCAGCCTGACGGCGGCGCAGCTCGACGATCTCGTGGCGGCCTTCGCGGGCGAAGTACGCCTCGTCGCGGTCGATGCGCTGGTGCTGGATCACTACACCTACGGTGTCGAGAGCACGCCCACCGGCGCCGTCCTGACCGGCATCGACTGGGAAAGTGAGGGTTTCCTTGAAGGGCACCTCATCAACATCGGTGGCGAGGACGGCAGCTTCGACACGGCGGTCCAGTACCGCGTGCTGTCGATCGAGGGCGACCGGATGGAGATCCTCGGCGACACGATCGAGGCGGCGGCTGCGGCCAGCAGCAACATCTGGGTGCAGGGTCCGCATGGCGGCCTGACGGTGGTGCACGGCGGCGGCAACCTGCCGGTGCAGACCTTCGGCGCCTACACGACCGAAACCATCTCCGACAGCAACTACCTGCTGCGTGACGATGGCCGCGACTGGGCGAACGACGGCTACACCGTCGGCCAGCTCATCTACATCGAGGGCGAGACCGACACGCGCGAGATCCTCGCGATCCTCGACGCGGGCGACGTGCCCTCCGCCACCACCGACTTCGACAAGCCGGACGGTGCCTCGGCGACCTGGGGCAACGGCTCCGTGCTGGTGCTCAGCGGCGATCCGATTGCGCCGGTGGACGAGAATGGCGACGGCTCCATCGACATCCACAAGTCCGTCGCGCTGAAGGTGGAGGTCACGACAACTGTGACACTGCTGGCCGATCAGCTTGGCCGCACCGACGGCGGCAGCTGGCTGGACGACGGTTTTGCACCGGGGCAGGTGATCTTCATCGAAGGCATCCCGGGCGGCTTCACCATCGACAACGTCACGGCCGAGACCATCACGCTGGCCGGGGCCGCAATCCACGAGTGCGTCATCGAGGAAGGCACGGAGATCACGGTCTACCGGATCGACCTATCGCGCGACGACGGTGCGCAGGTCGGCGGCGATCACTTCATCATCGGTCTGGACCTCGACGCGCTTGGCGTGGACGCCAGCGACGGCATTGACGCCGCCGAGCAGGCCATCCTCGACAACGCGGTTCTGGCCGGATCGGAAAGCCCGCTGGTGGTCTACGGCGACACGAGCCAGGACGGCGTGTGGTACGGCGGGCGGTCCTCCGACCGGCTGGGCCTGGAATTCGGTCCCAAGCCGTTCAACCCGTTCCCGGATCTGCCCGACGAGGAGAACGAGGACGACGAGTGGGTCTTCCCGCTGGCCAATCCGTTCGACTTCGCGGGCAACGACGTCATCGACGCCAGCGCGCTCTTCGCCTACCGCGATGCGCAGTCCGTGGGCTTCACAGCCTATGGCGGCGCGGGCAACGACTCCATCATCGGCTCGCAGGCCGGTGACCACCTTGCCGGCGGTTCGGGCGACGACACGATCCTCGGGCAGGACGGCACGGACCACATCTACGGCGACAGCGGCGTGAACGTGAACATCCTCACCCGCGCGCTGCACATCGTGACCTCCGACAACAGCCCGGCGCCGACCATCGACCCGACGCAGGGCGCCTCTGATCAGACGTTCAAGCCGGTGCGCGTGGCCGGCCCGATGCGCGACGACATGCAGGCCGGTGTCGACGTCCTCTACGGTGACGACAGCATCGCAGGCACGCCTGAGGATACGCCCAACATCATCTTCGGCGACCATGGCCAGGTGGTGATGTGGGTCGACGATCCGAACCTGCCGCCGGTGCTGCTGCAGCGCATCCAGACCACCGACATGGGCCTGGTGCTGGAGATCAACACGGTGGAGTTCCAGAACGGCGGCGATGACGTGATCTTCGGTTCCGCCATCGAGGACCTGCTTATCGGCGGCGCGGGCAACGACATGATCGACGGGCGCGAAGGCGACGACCTGATCTTCGGCGATCACGTCTCGCTGACCCAGCGCTTCCTCGACGCATTCGGCAACCGCGTGGATCATCCGACCGACATGCTCGACATGACCAGCCTGCGCTTCCAGGCGCTGGCGGGCGTGCTGATGTACTCGCGGACCGATCGCAACAGCGCGGCCCTCATGGGCGACGGCACCACTGCCGCGCGGACGCCGGAGTTCGCCTACGCCGCCACCGGCACGGACTCGCTGAATGAGTACAACTCGGGCCGCCTGCTGACCAACGGCATCGCCCAAATGTACCGTGACACGGACGGGCCGGACTGGTGGAGCGCGTTCGAGATCGACTATGCCCAGTTCCACACCTTCGCCATCAACGACGGTCTCGAGGGCGTGGGCTCCTTCGGCAACGACTACATCGCCGGGGGCGCGGGCAACGACCAGATCTTCGGCCAGCTCGGCCATGACGTGATCCAGGGCGACGGCTCCATCGACGACGCCGTGGCGGGCATCGCCCATGTCGGCGCGGCCCGTGTGCCGAACGTCGACGGCTTCGGCATCGACGATCCGGTCGGTCCGCTCACCGTGGTTGCCAGCTTCGAGGCCCTGACCGACGGTCAGGACTACATCGAGGGTGGCGGCGGTCGCGACGTAGTGTTCGGCGGCCTGGGCCAGGACGACATCGTCGGCGGCTCTTCGGACTTCTACAGCCTCGTGACCTCCGAGAACCGTCCCGACAGCGACGATTGGCTGTTCGGCGGTGCGGGTCTCCAGATCGACCGCAACAACGGCTTCGATCCGCTGGCCGACACCGACGGCAACCCGGAGACCTACGGCGAGGACGTCACAACGGCACTCGGCGTGGCCTATGCCGACAAGCATGGCCGCGACAGCGACGCCATTGTGGGCGACAACGGCGACATCATCCGCATCGTCGGTGTCAACGGTGTCGACATCAACCCGACCGGCGATCCGGCGAACGGGCCGAACTACGTCGAGTTCAACTACGACAACTACGGCGGCGAGAAGATCGTCGTGCGCGGTGTCCGGCTGATCGACTACACGCCCGGCGGACCCGACTTCGCGCCGGAGACCGAAGGGCAGGGCCGCCTGATGTGGTCCGAGACCTGCGATCCGAACGATGGCTTCTGGTCCACCGACATCGGTGGCCACGACGAGGTGCACGGCGAGACCGGGGATGACTTCATCTACCTGGGCGGCGGTTTCGACATTGCCTTCGGCGACGCGGACGACGACGACATCATCGGCGGCTGGGGTCATGACTGGATCTCCGGCGGGACCGGCGATGACGGTATCCTCGGCGACGACGGCCGGATCTTCACCAGCCGCAACACCAGCGCGGAGCGTGCCGGCGAATTGGGCCAGAACGAGACGCTGTACGGCATCGACTACCTGCTGAACCGCGATCCCGACACGCGCACCAGCCAGGGCAACGTCCTGAACGAGCTGATCCGCACCCCCGGCAACGTGCAGGTGGAGCTGATCAACGTCGCGGGCGAGCTGAAGAAGAGCGTCGACCTCACGCCCTTCGCGCTTGGCGAGACCTGGGTGATCGACGATCCGCTGGGTCAGAACCCGCGCTATGCCGACGACGTGATCTTCGGCGGTCTCGGGGTGGACTGGCTGCATGGCGGCGACGGCGACGACGCGATTTCCGGCGCAGAGGCGCTGGAGGACAGCTATGCGCCGCGCTTCGGCCAGCTGCGTGACGAGAACGGCGCGCTGATGTTCGACGAATTCGGCGAACCGGTGATCGGCATCGTCGGCCTTTACAAGTCGGACTTCAACAGCCCGTTCAACCCGGCGGACATCCTCGCCTTCGGCGACGACACCGACCCGTGGAACGATCCGAAGCCGATCCGGGCGCGCCTTGGCGAATTCTTCTTGTACGACGAGTACGACGCGCGCCGCACGATCCTGTTCGAACTGTCCGAGGACCACACCGGCACGACCGGCTACCACGGCCTCGTCTGGGGCGACGACGGATCGACCGTCTCCGACGACACCGACCCGACGCTGCTGCACTACTTCCTCAACTTCCACGATAACGAGGGCGTATCGGCGCTGGGTTACGTGGCCTTCGAGCCGAACGGCCAGACCCCGGACGAGGACGTCCCGGCAGAGTTCCGGCAGTCGGACGGCGACGACATGATCTTCGGCGACCTGGGCAACGACTGGATCGTCGGCGGCACGGGCCGGGACCGCATGTACGGCGGCTTCGGCAACGACCTGATGAACGCCGACGACGTGATGGGCGGGCCGGCGGTCTACCTGCGCGACGCGGAAGGCGGGCTGATCCTCGACGGCGGCGCACCTGTGAAGCTGTCGGACGTGTCGGTGCACGACGCCCATTCCGGCCTGAACGACGGCACGGACACCCACTGGCTGTACGAAGACCGTGCTTTCGGCGGGGCAGGGCTCGACATCCTGATCGGCAATACCAAGGGCGACCGACTGATCGACTGGGTGGGTGAGTTCAACAGCTACATCGTCCCGTTCGCGCCCTTCGGCATCGCCACGGTCAGCCGTCAGGTGCCGCCGCACCTGTTCGACTTCCTCTATGCGCAGGCCTTCGGCGACGGTGTCGACATCACCCGCACGGCGGACGGCAACGCGCCCAACCACAACGACCGCTATTCCAACGTGGCCCTGCTGCAGGGCGGGCTGCGTGGCGAGATCGGGCTGGTGACGCAGAAGGACCACGGTTACTGGCAGGACCAGACCGGCGGACCGAGCGATCCGCAGGCGGGCAACATCCCCGGCGGACGGCGCGACGTGCTGCGGACGTCGGACTTCAACAACAACTCCGGCGACATCTTCATCCGCGACACCGGCAACATGACGGTACAGGGCGGGGCGCTGACCCTCGCGGCCACCAGCACCACCTCGCAGGCGTCGGCGGTCTACAATCTGGATGAGTATCTGCCGGGCTACTACGAGATCCGCGCGCAGATCTCGACCGCGAAGCCCACGGGCGGGTCGAAGTCCAACGCCTACATCATCTTCGACTACAAGTCCGATATCGACTTCAAGTACGCGGGCATCAACATCTCGAACAACAAGATCGAGATGGGGTATCGCGACGCGTCGGGCTATCACGAGCTGGTCCAGTCCAACAAGCCGGTCCGGATCAAGCCCGACACGATGTACGACGTGCTGGTCGCGGTGAACGGCACCAACGTGACGGTGCAGGTCAACGGAGTGAACTGGTTTACCTACGACTACGTGCCGGAGATCGACATCGACGGCCAGCCGATCCCGCTCAACAAGGGCTTCGTCGGCTTCGCAACGGATGGCGGCACAGCCACGGTCGACAACTTCACCGTGCAGGTCCTGCCCCCCGACTGGACGATGGAGATGACCGACAGCTTCGAGGCTGCCCCGGCCCTCTTCATGCAGCCGGAATCGGGCGACTGGACGCTGGACACGGTGACTGCAGAGTATGCCGCGCTGGTGGGTGACGACTCCGTCGCCGTCAGCCTGATCGACCTCGGTGCGGATGTGTCCGCCTCCTCGGTCCTGGAGGTGGAGACGACGCTGGCGCAGGGCGATGTGGGCGGGCTGGTCTTCGACCATTACGACGACACCCGCTACAAGTTCGTGCTGGTGGATGCGCCCAACGACATGGTCCTCGTGGGTCACGTCGACGGGGCATCGGGTGTGGTCATCGACCAGACCTTCGCTGCGACACTCGACCCGGCGCAGACCCAGCACCTGAAACTGACGACCTCCGGCGCCTCTCTCAAGATCGGCGTGAACGGATCGAACGTGGGCAGCTTCGGGTTCAACTCCGTGTTGGTGGATGGCGACATCGGTCTGATGACCTTCGATGGCGCCGCCTTCCAGGACGTGACCGTGCGGTCGAACGACGCCGCCTTCGAGGTTGAGGACGGCCTGAAGGCCACCGACATCGGGCAGGGCGCCGAGACCGTGACCGAGGCCGAGGTTGCCGCGCTGAAGGACGCGGCCATCCGGATCATGGTCGAGCGTATGGGCCTGAGCGCCGAACAGGAAGAAATGCTCCGCTCAGTCGAGGTCACGGTTGCCGATCTGGAAGGGGCGCTGCTTGGCCAGGCCACCGGCCACGGCATCCACGTCGATGCCGATGCGGCGGGCCATGGCTGGTTCGTCGACCTGACACCGCTCTCAAACGAGGAATACCTCGCCGACGTGAATGGTGTCCTGCGGGCGCTGCCGGCGGCGGCCTCGGCCGGGCGGATCGACCTGCTCAGCGTGCTGACCCACGAACTGGATCACATGCTGGGGTCGGTGCACCTGTCCCATGCCGAGGACGGCGACCTGATGGGCGACATGTTGTCGACCGGAACGCGGCTGTCCTTCTTCGCCGATGGCGAAGATGCGCCCACCGGCGGCACGCTGATCTACGACGACACCACAGGCGGTTTCGTCACCGACGAGGGTCTGCGCCACATGACCTCGGCGCGGACACTCCGGCTGGATCTGGACGCCGGCACCGTTGCTGTCCCGGATGCGGATGTCAACGACGCCCCGTTCCTGCTGACCGATCCGATCCCCGGAACGGCCAGCCCGGACGTGCCGCGCGTGTCCGACACGCTGGTCGTCTGGACTGCGCCCGAAGAGACGGCTCCGCAGGACGGCGAGACTGCGTCCGGCAGCGGCAAGGCCGCATCCGACACCGGCAAGAAGGCCGGGGCGGATGTGACATGGAAGGCGCGCAGCGGTCTGCTTGATCGGCTGAGCGGCCTGTTCCACTGACGGGACGGGCGTATTGCAGGGAATGACCGACATATGACAACGGAAAGCCCGAACGATACGCCCGCCCGGCGCGATAGCACCGGACAGGTCAGCTACGCGATCTTCGACCAGGCCCTCTGGACCCGGTTTTCCGAGGCCGACTCCGTCGAGGGGTTCGTCGAAAGCTGGCTCGCCCTGCTGGCGCGGAACCTGACGGGCGTCACCTCTGCCGTGGCGCTGATCGGCGACCCGGACACCGGGCCCTTTGCCCCCGTCGCGCGCTGGCCGGAAGAGGCCGCGATCAGCCCCGCGCTCATGGCCGCCACGGAGCGGGCGCTCGGCAAACGCCAGCCGATCCTGACCCGGACGGAGGAAGGGCACGAGATCGCCCTGCCGTTCCTGATGGATGGACAGCTTTACGGCGCGGTGTCCGTCACCATGCAGGGGGAGGTGATGACCCCGGGCGAAGTGGTCCGCCATCTGCGCTGGGGCGCCGGCTGGATCGAGGTGCTGCTGCGCCGCGACCAGGGCCGATCCTTCGAACGTCTGCAGGCCCGCACAGCCAAGGCGCTGTCGATGCTGGCGACGGTTCTCGAACAGAAACGTTTCAATGCGGCGGCCAATGCGCTTGTCACCGAACTGGCGCGCAGTCTGAAGTGCGACCCCGTCAGCCTCGGGCTCATGAAACGCGGCAATGCCAAGGTCGTCGCGGTCAGTCACGCGTCCGGCTGGGGCAAGCGGATGAGCCTTATGCGCGACATCCGGGCCGCCATGAACGAGGCCGCCGACCAAGAGGCGGTGGTGCTTTATCCGCCGCCGCCCGGCTGGGACTATCGCGTGACGCTGGCGCACGAGGAACTGGTCCGCACCCACCGCGCCGACAGCGTGCTGAGTGTGCCGATCCAGTACGATGGCGACATCATCGGTGCGCTGACGCTGGAAAAGGCCGGGCCGGAGGGGTTCGACGAGGAGACCGTCGAACTGGTGGACGTGATCGCCACAGTCGTCGGCCCTGTGATCGAGGAGAAACGCCGCAACGACCGCATCCTGATCGTGAAGGTCTTCGAGGTCATCGGCAACCAGGTGAAGCGCCTGCTGGGACCTAGCCATTTCGGCCGCAAGCTGGCCACGCTGATCTTCGCCGGTCTGGTCTGGTATTTTGCCACGGCCACCACGACCTTTACCGTCACCGCCCCGGCCCAGTTGCAGGGCACCGTGCAGCGGACGGTCGTGGCGCCCTTCAACGGCTACATCGCGGACGAGCAGGTGCAGGCCGGCGCGGTCGTCACCGAAGGGCAGGTGTTGGCGCGGCTCGACGATCAGGACCTTGCGCTGGAGCAGCTGCGGCTGGTGACCTCGCGCGGTCAGAGGCAGGCGGAATACGCGCAGGCGCTGGCCGGCCGCCAGCGCGCCGAAGCCAACATCATCGAAAGCCAGATCCGCCAGATCGACAGCCAGATCGCGCTGGTCGAGGAACAGATCGCCCGGACCGAGATCCGCGCGCCCTTCGACGGCGTGGTCGTGTCGGGCGACCTGAGCCAGAAGATCGGCGCGACGGTGGAACGCGGCGAGGAACTGTTCAAGATCGCGCCGCCGGACGGCTGGCGCGTGGTGCTGGAGGTCGACGAGCGTGACCTGGCAGAGATTGCACCGGGACAGACCGGGCAGTTGCGCGTCTCCTCGCTGCCGGACCTGCCGTTGCTCTACACGATCGAGCGGATCACGCCGGTCTCGGACCAGCGCGAGGGGCGCAACTTCTTCCGGGTGGATGCCTCGCTTGAGGAGAACGATCCCCGGCTGCGGCCCTCGATGGAAGGGATCGCCCGCACCGAGATCGACGAACGGCTGCTGTTCGCGGTCTGGACCCGCCCGCTGGTGAACTGGGCCAAGCTGACCTTCTGGCGCTGGATGCCCTGAGCGATGGCCAAGGCATTCCTTTCGCAGAACTGGTATCGTGTCGCCAACCTGAAACCGCGCCTGCGCCGCCATGCGCGCCTGCACCGGACACGCTATCGCGGACAGTTGTGGTACGTCCTGCAGGACCGCACCTCCGGGCGGTTCCACCGGTTCTCGCCGTCGGGCTACCGGATGATTTCCATGCTGGACGGCACGCGGACGGTGCAGGAGGTCTGGGACACGACCTGCGACCAGCTCGACGACGAGACGCTGACCCAGGACGAGGTGATCCGCCTGCTCGGTCAGTTGCACGCGGCCGACGTTCTGCTCGGGGACATCCCGCCGGACATTGAGGAACTCTCCGACCGCGGCGAACGCCAGCGCAGCAAGAAGCTCATCATGAGCTTCATGAACCCGCTGGCGGTGCGCCTGCCGGTGCTGGACCCCGACGACCTGATCTCGGCCACCATGCCGCTGGTCCGGCCGCTCATCTCTTGGTTCGGCGCCCTGATCTGGCTGGCCGTGGTGGGCTACGGCGGCTTCCTCGCCCTGTCTCATTGGGACGAACTGACAGAGAACGTCATCGACCGCGTGCTGACGGCGGAGAACCTCGGCCTGCTGGCGCTGTGCTACATCGGCGTGAAGGCCGTGCACGAGCTGGGCCATGCCTACGTGGTGAAGCGATGGGGCGGCGACGTCCACGAGATCGGCCTGATGTTCCTCGTGTTCATGCCCGTGCCTTACGTCGATGCCTCGGACTCGATGCGCTTCCAGTCGAAGTGGCAACGCGCGTTGGTGGGGGCCGCGGGCATCCTGGTCGAGGCTTTCCTTGCCGCAATCGCGATGATCGTCTGGCTGAATGCCGAGGACGGGCTGGTGCGCGCCTTTGCCTTCAACGTGATGCTGATCGGCGGCGTCTCGACCCTGCTGTTCAACGGCAACCCGCTGCTGAAGTTCGACGGCTACTACGTGTTCTCCGACCTGCTCGAGATCCCCAACCTTGCCAACCGCTCGAAGGAGCACATCGGCTACCTGGTCAAGCGTTACGCCTTCGGCATGAAGGAGCAGGAGGGACCGGCGACCGCCCCGGGAGAGGCCTTCTGGTTCACCACCTACGCGCTGGCGGCGTTCGCCTACAGGGTCTTCATCACCTTCGTCATCGTGCTGTTCATCAGCACGCATTTCTTCTTCATCGGCATCATCATGGCGATCTGGTCGGTGACGCTGATGTTCGGCTGGCCGCTGATGAAACAGGCGTGGTACCTGCTGGCAAGCCCGGCGCTGCGCCACCACAGGGGCCGGGCGTTTGCCGTGACCGGCGGCACGCTGGCGGCCATTGCCGCCGTGCTGTTTGCCGTGCCCCTGCCGCACGCCACGGTGGCCGAGGGCGTGGTCTGGGTTTCAGGCGAACACATCGTCCACAGCGAGGCCGACGGCATCGTGACCGAACTGGCCGCAGCACCGGGAACCCACGTGGACACGGGCCAGGCGCTGGCGACGATCGACAATCCGCTGATGGCCGCGCGCGTCACCATGCTGGAGGACTACATCGTCGAACTGCGCCGCCGCCTTGCCGCACAGGACTTCGTCGACCGCTCCGCCGCGCGGGTGCTGCAGGAAGAACTGCGCGCCGCCGAAGCCGACCGGGACCTCACGCTGGAGCGCAGCCGGAGCCTCGTGATCCGCGCCGCATCGCCCGGCGAACTGGTGGTTCCGGCCGGTATGGACCTGATCGGGCGCTACCTCCAGAAAGGCGATGTCGTGGGCTATGTCACCGATTTCCGCGACCCGCTGGTGCGGGTCATCGTGCCCGAGGACCGGAGCGATCTTGTCCGCAGCGAGACCTACGGCGTGAAACTGCGATTCGCATCCACGCCCGACCGGATCCTGCCCGCCCGGATCGAACGGGAAATCCCCGCTTTGTCCGCCTCTCTGCCCTCGATGGCGCTGGCCACCGAGGGGGGCGGGCGCATCGCCCTCGAGCCCGGCGCCAGCGGGCCTTCGGGCCAGCGGCAGACCTTGTCCAACCTTCTGCATCTGGACGTGCGTCTGCCCCCGGGCACAACATATCGCAGCCTTGGCGAGCGGGTCTATGTGAGGTTCGAGCACGGGCAGGAACCAGTCGCCGCTCAACTTTACCGCGTCCTTCGACAGATCTTCCTGCGCAATTTTGACCTTTGATCACAATACCTGAGCTATCCGCTGTTTCACAAAACTGTTGTGCGATTCTCAGCAGTTGGTAACGTCAAGGTTGTTCCGTACCCGTTCTATTTTTCAAACTTGTTTTCTGGAGGATCCCATGACCCAATTGTTGTTCTACGAGAATGCCGTCCCTGTAAGTTCTGCACGGCACAAGAAGATGTCGGTGCGCACCGGCGCCGATTACAAGTTTGCCGAAAAGGTCAACTCTGTCCCGCTGACCGCCATCGAGTTCGGCCAGGCGGCCATCGAATACCCCATTGTCTTCACCGGCAATGCGGACACCGTCATGCCCTGCGCCATCCTCGGCGCGACCGCCACCAAGAACCTGTTCGTGAAGCCGGACGGGTCCTGGGGCGGCAAGTACGTACCCGCCTTCGTGCGCCGCTATCCTTTTGTCTTCGCGCAGGACGCAGGCGGCAAGCAGCTGATCCTCCACATCGACGAGAGCTTCGAGGGCTGCAACGAGAAGGACAGGGGCGAGCGGCTGTTCGACAGCGACGGCAACCAGACGCAATACCTGAAAAGCGTGCTGACCTTCCTGCAGGACTACCAGCAACGCTTCAACCGCACGCAGCTGTTCTGCAAGCGGCTGATGGAGCTGGACCTGCTGCGTCCGATGGAGGCGCAGTTCAGTCTGCCGTCCGGAGAGCGCCAGTCGCTGTCCGGCTTCCAGACCGTCGACCGCGAAAAGCTGAAGGCCGTCTCGAACGAGGACCTCGGAAAGATGATGCGCACCGACGAACTGGAGTGCATCTACCTGCACCTCGGATCGCTGCGCCACTTCGGGTCGCTGGCGGAACGCTTCTCGCTGGACGGCGACATGGGGGAGGAGCCCCAGATCATAACGGCCGAGACCGTCGAGGAGCCGACGGACGAGAATGCTTGATACCGGCCCTGTGGCCGCGGAAAAATCTGGCGTCGCCCCCGCGGGCGACGCTTTCCTCGCGCCTGCGCTGACGCTTTACCCCGAACGGGAAGAACCGCGCCACCACTGGCTCGACCCCGCCGAGAACGTCGCACGCTACCTCTACGGGCGCCTCATGGTGCCGGTCCTGCGTCTGCGCCTGCGCGTGTTGCTCCTGCGGACGGTCTGGCGGGCGCGGGGCATCGCGGCGCTGGATGACGCCGGCCTTGACGCGCGCATCGAACGGGTGCGCCGGAAGGCCCGGACCGATGGCTTGACGGACGCCAATCTGGTCGAGGCATTCGCGCTGATCCGCGAAACCTCCCGCCGTATCCTCGGGCTTTATCACCACAAGGTGCAGCTCCTGGGGGCGCTCGCCATGGCGCGCGGGGCGGTCGCCGAGATGGAGACAGGCGAGGGCAAGACGCTGACCGCGACACTGACCGTGGGTGCCGCGGGGCTTGCCGGCATCCCTGTTCACGTGGTGACGGTCAACGACTACCTGGCCGAGCGGGATGCCGCGACGATGCAGCCGCTGTTCGACCGCCTGGGGCTGAGCGTCGGCGTGCTGAAACACGGGATACCGCCGCCGGAACGCCGGCGCATCTACCGGCGCGACATCGTCTATGCGTCGAACAAGGAGATCACCTTCGACTATCTCCGTGACCGGGTGAAGCTGGGCGGCCCCCCACAAAATGCCGCCCTGAAGCTGCGTCAGTTCCTCGACCCGATGGGGCAGGGCGAACTGCCGGTCATGCGGGGCCTGCATTTCGCCATCGTCGACGAAGCCGACAGCGTCCTGATCGACGAGGCCCGCACGCCGCTGATCATGTCGCGCGAAACCGACGCGGAGTCCGAACGCATCTGGGCGGAAACCGCGTGGTTGCTGGCGCGCCAGATGTTCGAGGGGCGTCACTACAAGCTGCACCGCCGGGAGCGCCGCATCGAACTGACGGACCGCGGCAAGGCGCGGCTGGAGACGCTCGGCCTGCAACGCGGCGGCATCTGGGCGAACCGGATCCGGCGGGAACAGGCGGTCACGCAGGCGCTGACCGCCCGGTATCTCTTTACCAGGGGCGACCAGTACATCGTGTCGGACGGCAAGGTGGTGATCGTCGATGAGTACACCGGCCGCATCATGGAGGAGCGCTCCTGGAACGACGGCATGCACCAGCTGGTCGAGGCCAAGGAAGGGGTGGAGATCACGCCGCGCAAGGACGTCCTGGCCCGTATCACCTACCAGCGCTTCTTCCGCCGCTACCGTCACCTTGCGGGCATGACCGGCACCGCGCGCGAGGTGGCGTCGGAACTGTCCACCGTCTACCGGCTGAACGTGGTTTCCATCCCGACCAACGCGCGGTCGAAGCGGCGCTTTCAACGCATGCAGCTTTTCCCGACAGCCGCCGCCCGCTGGCGTGCCGTGGCGGAGCGGGCGCTTGCCCTCTCACGCGCAGGGCGCCCGGTCCTGATCGGAACACGCTCTGTCGAGGCATCGGAACAGGCCTCGGAGCACCTGCACGAGCTTGGCGTAGAGCACGACCTCCTGAACGCCCGCAACGAAGCCGAAGAGGCCGAAATCATTGCCCGGGCCGGTGAGGCGGGGCGCGTCACGGTGGCTACCAACATGGCCGGGCGCGGCGTCGACATTGCGCTGGGTGAAGGTGTGGCCGAACGCGGCGGCCTGCATGTCATCCTGACCGAGCGGCACGATTCCAAGCGCATCGACCGCCAGCTGGTGGGGCGCACGGCACGGCGCGGCGAACCGGGTTCGAGCCAGCCGATGCTGTCGCTGCAGGACGGTATCCTCGAACACACCTCTGCCGGCAAGGGCTGGTTGGCGACACTGGCCCGCATGCCCGGCGGCATCGGCCGCCTTGCGGCCCGCATCCTCTTCCGCCGCGCACAGAAACGCGCCGAACGAAACCACGCACGTGCCCGCCGCATCCTGCTGGACCAGGACCGCCGGCTTGGCACGATGCTTGCCTTCAGTGGAAAACCGGAATGACACGTATGTTGCCCGTCCCCAGCGTCCTCAAGACCTGCTTCGCCTTGATGCTCGCCGCGCCCGCGACAGCCGAGACCTTCGACTGCGTGATCACCCCTGCGGTCACCATCGACGTCGGCTCGCCCGTGTCGGGGCTGCTGGACAAGGTCCTGGTGGATCAGGGCGACACGGTGGAAAGCGGCCAGGTCATCGCCCGCCTGCATTCGGAGGTCGAGGCCAAGGCCGTCGAACTCCTGCAGCTTCAGGCCCGCAGCACCGCCGGGATCGAGGCGCAGGAAAGCCGCCTGGCACTTGCGCAGAAGCAGCTGGACCGGGCACGCGACCTGATGGAACGGCGGGTCGGCACGCTCGAACGGCTCGAAGCGGCAGAGGCCGAGGTGGAGGTCATCACCCGCGAACGTGCCATGGCGCAGCTCCAGCACGAGGTGACGGGGCTCGAACTGGAACGCGCACAGGCGCAACTGGAACAGCGCGTGATCCGCAGCCCGCTGGACGGCATCGTGGTGGCCCGTCACTTGTTCGACGGCGAATTCCTCGGGACCGAAAACAGCGTGGTGTCTCTGGCTCAGGTCGATCCGCTGCACGTCGAGGCGTTCCTGCCGGTCACCGCCCACCCGATGCTGAGCCCCGGCATGACGCTGACCGTCACCCCCGAAGCGCCGCTGTCAGGCACGTTTTCGGCGCGGGTGGACGTGATCGACCGGGTGTTTGACGCGGCCTCCGGCACGTTCGGCATCCGGCTGACCCTGCCGAACCCGGGCAACGCGATCCCGGCGGGCCATCGCTGCGAGGTCGAAGTGCCATTGCCCGGCCAGTGAACTCGGGTTTCATGGGCGATCCGTCTCCCCGTGCATTGTGAAGGGACGGTCTGACCATTCGCGGCGACAAGCACGACTTTGGATAATCCGAACCAGAGAAGATGAAATCCGTAATTTTCCCGAACCGGGTTCATGCTTAAGGTGACGGGACGCACCGGGCCGGATGACACGCCCGGCATCGGGACAAGGGGACACCGCATGACCGTTGAAACCGTCGACACGCTGGTCATCGGCGCAGGACAGGCCGGAGTTGCCATGAGCGAACACCTGTCGCGTCACGGTATCGGCCATGTCGTGCTCGAAAAGGACCGGATCGCCGAACGCTGGCGGACGGGCCGCTGGGACTCGCTCGTCGCGAACGGTCCGGCGTGGCACGACCGGTTTCCCGGCCTGACCTTCGACGAGGGCGGAGAGGCATTCGTCCACAAGGACAGCGTGGCCGATTATTTCGAACGCTACGCCGCCCGCATCGATGCGCCGATCCGCTGCGGAGTCGAGGTTCGTCGTGTCTCGCGTCTGCAGGGCCGACCGGGCTTCCGGGTCGAAACGTCGGCAGGTGAGTTCCGGGCGCAGTCTGTCGTCAGCGCCACGGGTCCGTTCCAAGTGCCGGTGATCCCGGCGGTCATCCCGCCCGAGACGCCCGTGCAGCAGATCCACTCCGCCGACTACCGCAACCCCGACGCCCTGCCGCAAGGCGCCGTCCTTGTCGTGGGCGCCGGATCGTCTGGCGTGCAGATCGCAGACGAGCTGAACAGGGCAGGGCGCAAGGTCTACCTCTCGGTCGGACCGCACGACCGCCCGCCACGTCGGTACCGCGGCCGCGACTTCGTCTGGTGGCTGGGCGTGCTTGGCAAGTGGGACATGGCCGCGCCCGCGCCCGGCACCGCGCATGTGACGATTGCCGTCAGCGGCGCGCGGGGCGGCGAGACGGTGGATTTCCGCAGGCTGGCGCATGAGGGGCTGACCCTCGTGGGGCGGACGGAACGCTGCGAGAACGGCATCCTTTACTTCGCGCCCGACTTGGCGACGAACGTCGCGCGCGGCGATGCCAACCTGCTCTCGCTGCTCGACGAGGCAGATGCCTACGTGGCGGCAAACGGGCTCGACCTGCCGGAAGAGCCCGAGGCCCGCATCTTCCCCGATGACCCGGACTGCATGACCCATCCGCTGGCTGAGCTCGACCTGGCACAAGCGGGGATCGGCACGGTGATCTGGGCGACGGGTTATGCGCTCGATTATGGCTGGCTGGACGTGGATGTGCTGGACGAGACCGGCAAGCCCCGCCACCAGCGCGGCGTTTCCCCGGTGCGGGGGCTGTACTTTGTCGGGCTGCCGTGGCTGTCCCGGCGCGGATCGAGCTTTATCTGG
Source organism: Sagittula sp. (assembly GCF_052825245.1). Taxonomy (NCBI): domain Bacteria; kingdom Pseudomonadati; phylum Pseudomonadota; class Alphaproteobacteria; order Rhodobacterales; family Roseobacteraceae; genus Sagittula; species Sagittula sp. Next base: position 20,293 of record NZ_JBRBWD010000029.1, on the reverse strand, counting down.
GGCGTCTGGCACGACGCGGCGCATGTGGCCGACCAGATCGCGATCCAGAAGACATACGAAACCTATGACGCGCAGGCCGGTGGCCTTGGCGCGGCGGCAGAATGAGAAGGACCCGCAAGGTGGCCCATACCCGCATACGCAAGTTCAACACGCGCGACACCTACCTCGAGCAGTCGCTGGACAACGACCTCTGTCAGGCTGTTGTCACACGGGGCGGCCGGACGGTCTGGCTGCGCGGCCAGTGTCCGCAGGACCTCGACACGGCAAAGAACATCGACAGCCACGACCCGGTCGAACAGACCCACAAGGTCATGCAGAACATCCGCCAGCTGATCGAGGAGGCGGGTGGCGAGATGGCGCACCTCGTTAAGGTGGTCGTCTACATCACCGATGTGCGGCACCGCGAAGCAGTCTATCGCACGATGGGCGAATACCTGAAGGGGGTGCATCCGGTGTCCACCGGCCTCGTGGTGCAGGCGCTTGCCCGGCCCGAGTGGCTGGTCGAGATCGACGGCACCGCAGTCATTCCCGACGAGTACGAGGGGTGAGGTCATGACGTTTTCCCTTGTGGCCCGCTGCGCCGAGACCGGCATGTTCGGCGTCGTGATCTCTTCGTCCTCGCCGGCCGTGGCGGCGCGATGTTCCTACGCCCGGGCGGGCGTGGGCGCCGTGGCATCGCAGAACATCACCGACCCGACCCTCGGCCCGCTGGCGCTGGAGCTTATGGCGTCGGGTGAAAGCGCGGCCCAGGCCATCGAAGCCCTGCGCCGCGACGGGTCGTTCATGGACTACCGGCAGGTTCTGGCGGTGGATGCCAGCGGCGGGACCGCGATCCATTCGGGCGCAAAGGCGCTCGGGATCTGGATGGAGGTGCAGGGGCTGGACGCGGCCTCAGGCGGCAACCTTCTTGCAAACGAAGGCGTGCCGCAGGCGATGGTGGATGCCTACGCCGCCGCAACGGGTCACATCGGCGACCGGCTGATAGCGGCCCTTCGCGCCGGTCTGGCTGCGGGTGGAGAGGCCGGCCCGGTGCATTCCGCCGGGCTGAAGATCGTCGACAAGGTGGCCTGGCCGGTGGCAGACCTGCGCTGCGACTGGACCGAGGATTGCCCGATCGAGGCCGTCGCCACCGCCTGGGAGGTCTACAAGCCGCAGCTCGACGCCTATGTCCAAAGGGCGCTCGACCCGCGCGAGGCCCCGTCCTACGGGGTTCCCGGCGACCAGTAGCCGTTGCCGTTGCCGAGCAGGGGGACGCGGGAAGGTTATCCGGGTGTGGCCGCCAGGCTTTCCTTGCAGAAGGCCGCCGCGACACGCTCCAGGAACCGGCGGCATTCCGCAAGTTGCTCTGTCTCGATAAACTCGTCTGGCTGGTGGCCCTGAGCCATGTCACCGGGGCCGCACACGACCACAGGCACGTCAAGACGTTCCGCGAAAAGCCCGCCTTCCGTGCCGAAACTCAGCCAGCAGGGACGCGCGGTCTCCGGCAGGCAGCCGGTCATCCTCTGGACTGCCGGAGCCGCGGCATCGGTGGTCAGGCCGGGATAGGAAAGCAATTCCTTCACAGTCAACCTGCATCCGTCGGGAAGCGCATCGTCCAGTTCCTGCGCCATGGTGCGGATGCGGGCGTCGAGGGCCGCGGCGTCCTCCGACGCGGGAAAGCGGGTCTCGAACAGCATGGTCGCCTCTGACGGCACCACGTTCACGGCAGTGCCGCCTGACAGGACCCCGACATGCACACTCGAATACGGGACGGAGTAGCCGTCCTCGCGGACGCCGTCCCGCGCAAGATCCTCCTGCATCCGGCGCAGACCGGCCATCAGGTCGCCCAGGGCGTGCAGCGCGTTCACCGCTAGCGGCGCCTCGGCACTGTGACGCGCGATCCCGCGCGACCGGGCACGGTAGGCCGTCTTCCCCTTGTGCCCGAGGCCGATGTTCATCGAGGTCGGCTCTCCGACCAGCACCAGATCCGGGTGGATGCCGCGTTCGGCGATGGCGGCCAGCATGGGACGCACCCCGACGCAACCGACCTCCTCGTCGTAAGAGAGCGCGATCCACAAGGGCTTTGCCAGGTCCTGCACAATCTCCGGTGTTTCGATCAGGTCCATGACGCAGGCCACAAAGCCCTTCATGTCTGTGGTGCCGCGCCCATGCAGCCGTTCGCCCCGCCAGGTCAGTTCGAAAGGCGGCACCGTCCAGTCCTGGCCCTCCACCGGGACCACGTCGAGGTGCGCAGACAGCATCAGACCGCCCGGCATATCGGGTCCGAAGCGGGCGAGCAGGGCGGCCTTGTTGCCCGTCTCATCGGGAAACGTCTCGACCACGGCCCCGGCGGCCGAGAGCGCATCCACAAGCCCGTGCACCAGGTCAAGGTTGCCTGCGCTGCTGATCGTCGGATGGGAGACGAGATGTTCCAGCCAATCTATCGCTCTCAAAACCGCGCCTCCGCTATCCTGCCCCTGAGTTGCAGGGCGACCATGAACCACCTGAACCCGGCAGAGCCTTCCCGGTCGACCCTGTGGCCCATGCGCGAAGCTGTAGCGCAGGCCACGATCAAACGCAAAACGCCTGCGGAGCTCGCGTCGTATGCAGAAGCAGGGCATGGGCGCCCGTCAAACCGGTCCAAAGCCGCCGGTCTGGTGACCGACCGAGGTGTCAACTTGGCGCGGAGAGTGGCGCCTCCATCCCGGGGACGTTTCCATCGGAGATCAGCGTTCGGCAGTGGTCACAGAAGGTCGAGACAAGCCGCGTCGGCTGTCGGCGTGCAACCCTCAGTAGCCCGATCTGCATCGGTTGAGGGTTTCCTTCGATCCGCAGGAGCGACACATCCCGCCCGTCCATCGCCCGGGTCGACCGCGGACGGACATTGGCGATCGCATAGCCGAAATCGTTGGCGGCCATGGTCCGGATGACGTCGGAATGGGGAATGCGCGCAGCGATGCGCGGCGCAAGCCCCTCCCGCGCGAAGAGCCCGAGGAAATAGTCACGCGACAAGGGCAGGTCGAGGAGGATGAGCCCGTACCGGGACAGTTCCTCCAGCGTGGTTGCCGTCCGTGCCGCCAGCGGATGGCCCTGTGCCACGATGGCGTAGGGAGGCAGTTCCGCCAGAGGTTCGAATTCGAATTCGTCCGGAACCATCAGATCGTAGCCGAGCGCCACGTCCAGTTCGGCGCTTGCCAGCCTGTTCAGCAGGGCTTCCTGGTCGGCCACTTCCGGCAAGACCTTCGCACCGGGATATTGCGCCGCAAAACTCTGGGACACCTCCGGCAGGATCATCGGCGCAAGTGTGACGAGACACCCGAGCGCCAGCGTGCCGCGCACCGTCTCGCTGGCCTCCGACGCCGTCTGATACAGCCGGTTCGCCTGGTCCAGAAGCAGCTTCGCCTCCGCCAGCAATTGCCGCCCGACGGGTGTCAGAGACAGTCCCTGCGCGTGCCTGCGGAGGAATAGCTGCGCGCCCAGTTCGCTTTCCAAATGGGAGATGGCAGTGGAGATCGACGGCTGCGAGATGTTGATCCGTTCCGACGCCAGCTTGATCGAACCGGATTCGGCGGCCGCGATGAAATACTCGATCTGGCGAAAGGTGAACCTCATGGCGCCTCCGGTGGCGGAACCGCACGTCGCGAGGCGCGGTCTAGACGCATGACTGATAGGATCATGCGTTGGGAGTTGTCACCCGGAAACCCGACTTTCGGTGGAAGGCTGCTTGCGCCAGCTATGTGTGTGCGTTCTTTCTTCGGCACCGACGTGCTGATGGGCGGAAAGAGGACGTATCATAGAGATACAGTACGCCTGTCAGTGAGTTATGGCCTGTACTGGAACGCGTGCAACCTGAAGGCTCACCCATGCGGAAGGGTTTCCCAGACCGGGTTTCTGGCTGCACAGAGCAAAGTCTCGCAGCCCGAGGTGTTAGCCCAAATCTTGAAGATTTTGGCTCCGGCGGTAGGGATCGAACCTACGACCAATTGATTAACAGTCAACTGCTCTACCGCTGAGCTACGCCGGAACACGTGGGCCGTATAGCAATGGCGATTCAGGTCGTCCAGAGGGTTTCGCCACTTTTTTCGGAAAACATGCCAACCGATTGTCAGAGCCGGGAAAACCTGGCTTCGGCCCGCAGTTCTCCGACCGGTCTCACGGCGCTTCTTTCAACGAGATCAATGAGATGCGCCAGGACATTGCGGGTGGCCGCAGGCAAGAGAGGCGGGGGGGTGTCGACGTAGATGAGGGACGCGAGCTCTGTCGCGGTGGCGGGGCCGTCGGAGAGCGCAGCGAGGATGGAGGTTTCCCGGCCTTCGCGATGCGACAGCAGGTCAGCGATGCGTGCGGCAGGTTGTGACACCGCGTCTCCGTGCCCGGGCAGGAAGCGTGACCATGCCCGTCCGGCCAGCCGGCGGAGCGAGGTCATGAAGGCCGTCAGGTCGCCGTCCGGCGGCGAGACCAGCGAGGTGGCCCAGCCCATGACGAGGTCGCCGGAAAACAGCGTGCCGTCCAGAGCGAAGGACAGGTGATTGGCCATGTGACCCGGGGTGTGCAGCGCCTCCAGCGCCCAGCCGTCGCCGGTCACGGTGTCTCCGTCAGTGAGGCGGTGGTCCGGAGCAAATGCCATGTCCACGCCCTCGCCGCCGCCGACAAGACCGCCCTCGGCCAGCCGGGTCATCACCGCGCTACGGCCCGCTTTTGCGTCGCCGAATGCGAACACCGGGGCACCCGTCACGTCGGAAAGCCTGCGCGCCAGCGGCGAGTGGTCGAGATGGGCGTGCGTCACGAGGATATGGCTGATGTGCTGATCCGGTCCGACTGCGGCCAGGAGCGCCTCGAGATGCGCGTCCATATCCGGCCCCGGGTCGATCACCGCCAGCCCACGCGTTCCAACGAGATAGCTGTTGGTGCCACGATACGTCATCGGCGACGGGTTCGGTGCCACCACCCGGCGCACGCCCGGCAGCAATTCATCCGGCTTTCCGGGAACCGGCTGGAAGTCCGGCTGTGGGTCCTGCATCATGCCTCTCCAACGACGCCGCACATGCGGCTTGTCCGGAGGGCAGAATGTCATTCCAATGGCTCAAACGCTATATGCCGCGCAGTCTTTTCGGGCGCGCCGCGCTGATCCTCGTCCTGCCGGTGGTCACGCTGCAACTGGTCGTGTCGGTGGTCTTCGTCCAGCGGCACTTCGAGGACGTCACGGAACAACTGAGCCGGGAGCTTTCGCGCGCGGTGAACCTGGCCATGGACGAAACGGTGGACAACCGGGTCGACGGCCTGCTGGGGATCTTTCCGCAGCGTGTCGATGACTCGGCGGAGCCAGCCGAAAACCTGCGCAGGTGGTACGACTTCACCGGCCTCATAGTGATCCGGACGCTGGAGGCACGGGTGCGGGGCCTGGAGAAGGTCGACCTGCCGGACGACAAAAGCGTGAACCTGTACATCCGGCGCAACGGCCAGCTCTGGCTGGTTTCGGTGGACCGGACGCGCAGCTCGGCGACCAATGCGCACCAGCTCTTCGTCAATACGTTGTTCTTCGGCTTCCTGATGACGCTGATCGCCTTCCTGTACCTGCGCAACCAGTTGCGGCCGATCACCCGCATGGCCGAGGCGGCGGAGGCCTTCGGTAAGGGGCGCATCGTGCGATACTCGCCATCCGGCGCGACCGAGGTACGGGCGGCGGGCCGGGCCTTCGTCGACATGCGGAGCCGGATCGAGCGGCACATCGAGCAGCGTACCATGATGCTGTCGGGGGTCAGCCACGACCTGAGGACGCCGATCACCCGGTTGCGGCTGGGCTTGTCGTTGCTCGATGACGAGGACCGGGAACCGCTTGAACGGGACGTGGAAGAGATGCAGCGCCTGATCGACACCTTCCTCGACTTTGCGCGGGGCGATGCGCAGGCCGGCCCTCCGGAGCCGGTCGACCCGATGGCCCTGATCACCTCCATCGTCGAGGATGCGCAGCGGGCGGGGCAGAACGTCAGCCTGGGCGCACTGGAAGGGCAGGGGGAGGCGGCGCTGAGGCCGCGGTCCCTGCGCCGTGCGGTCGAGAACCTGATCGGCAATGCCACGCGTTACGGCACGCAATGCCGGGTGTCGGCCAACATGACGGAGCGGTCCCTGCGCATACGCGTCGAGGACGACGGGCCGGGCATCCCCCCCGAGGATCGCGAGAGCGCGCTGAAACCCTTCGTGCGGCTCGATCCGGCGCGCAATCAGGACAAGGGTTCCGGCGTAGGCCTGGGGCTTGCCATCGCCGCCGACATCACTCGGTCGCACGGCGGCGTCCTGAGGCTGGGTGAAAGCGACGACCTGGGCGGCCTGCGGGCCGACATCGTGATCGCGCTTTAATGTCGCTGCACAGGCCGTTGTAAAGACGACATTTACATTCAAATGCGACGCTTGGGACACGGATTTGCCGCCTTCCGTCCACCTGTCTGTCGCGCATCGGGGGGAATGTCCGGCCAGCGCGCCAGCTGCGCCACAGATCAACCCTGAGGGAGATATCGCCAAATGGCCTTCACCGCATTCGCCGCAGCAACGCTGGGGCTGGCATCGCTGACCGCATCCGAGGCAGAGACACCCAAGCAGATGATCCTCGCGCAGGCACAGCCGTACCTCGCGCAGAATTACGTCGTGCCGCAGGGTGGCGACTACATGACCACTCCCGAAGGGTGTACTTATCGCCGCACGCAGGCGCCGGGTTATCCGCCCCGCTGGATCCTCGTGCTGAACCCGCATCACGTGGGCAAGGGCGTCGCACGCGGGAAATGCAGCGGGATGCGCTGACCGGCTGGTTTGGCCTGCTGCGAACCGGGTGAAAATGGGTTAATAGCGGGCCAAGCATAGGGGCGTAGTTGGGGCGTGGCGCCCCGGGCGTCAGTTCATCTCCCGCGCAACCTCTTCGAGGAACCGGCCCAGCTTGTGCCGGTCGAGCGGCTTGGCCAGCAGTTCGATTCCGAGCGCCTTGCAGTCCTGCCGCAACTGGGGTGAGCGATCTGCCGAGATCACAGCGCAGGGCAGGGGTCGTGCGACCCCGTCGTTGATGGCGTGGTACAGGCCAATGCCGTTTGCCCCCGGCCCAAGCTGGTAGTCCAAGAGCAGGACATCCGGGCGCAGTTGCAGGTCGTCCAGCAACGACAGGGCAGAGGCGGCGTCTTCCGCCTCGATCACGTTCACGCCCCAGCTTTCCAGCATGATCGACAGGGCGCGGCGGAGGGTCGGGTCGTTCTCGACCATCAACGCGATCAGGCCGGCATGGGACAACTTCACCGGCCGGGCGCTGCGCGGACGGGCATCGGCCGTCCCGGGCGCGTGGCCCGCAATCGGCACGTTGACCATGAAGCAACTGCCACGCCCCACCTCGGACCAAAGACCCAGCGGATGGCCCAGCCGCGCGCAGGCGCGTTCCACGATAGCAAGGCCCAGCCCGAGCCCCTCGTTGGTGGAGGCCTTGGTGTCGAGACGTCGGAATTCCTCGTAGATGGCGTTCTGATCCTCTTCGGCGATGCCGGGTCCGGTGTCCCAGACCTCGATCCGGGCCGAGCCGCCGTTGCGCCGCACGCCGACCAGCACCTTGCCGTCCATGGTGTAGCGAATGGCGTTGCCCAGCAGGTTCTGCACGATACGGCGCAGGTAGGTCGGGTCGCTCTCGACGATCAGGTTGCTGTCGACGATGGTCAGCTCCAGCCCCTTGCGCTCGGCCAGAACGCTCATCTCGTCGTTCAGGGGGCGCAGGATCTCGGACATCCTGACGGGACGCACGTTGAAGTGGATGCCGTCCGAGTCGAGCTTGGAGATGTCCAGAAGCGCGTCGATGATCTGTTCGGCAGAGGTGAGCGCCGATTCCGCCTTTTCCAAAACGGCATGTTCGGCGGTGCCCTGACAGCGATCTGCAAGGGAGGACACGTAGAGCTTCGCCGCCGACAAGGGTTGCAGAAGGTCATGAGAGGCTGCCGCCACGAACCGAGACTTCGACGCGTTCGCCCGCTCCGCCGCCGACAGTGCATCCTCCAGCTCAAGCGTCCGTTCCATCACGCGTTGTTCGAGGATCTCGTTCATCTCGAACAGGCGCCGCGCCGCTTCGCGCTCGGACGTCACGTCCGTGACCGAGACCACGAAACCGCCGTCCGGCATGCCGCGGCCAAAGACCTGCAGGACCGTCCGCTCGCCACGCGTGACCTCGAAGGAGATCGGCGCGCGGTGATCGCGGCTCATGGCCCACCGCTGGAACCCGTCCCGGTCGATGCCCTGCGTGAACCGCACGTCGAGCGCCAGCCGCTCGATCAGCCCCGCGAAGGAGGCCCCGATCTGCAGCCGCCGTGCGTCCAGTGCCAGAAGCGCCCCCAGCTTGCCGTTCCAGCCCACGAGCCGCCCCTGATCGTCGAAGATGCCGACGCCCTGGTTAAGGTGGTCCAGCGTCGCGCGGACCATTACCGCCTGCTTGTCGCGCAGCCGGTCCCGTTCGGCCCGCTCGATCCGGACGAGGTCCGTCACGTCGGTCTGAAGGACAACCGTGCCGCCGTTGGTCGTGCGATGCTCCGACACCTGCAGCCAGCGGCCGGGCCGCACCTGCACGTTGAACATGACGTGCCGGTCCTGGTGCCGCCTGATGCGCCGCGCCGACCAGCTTTCAGGGGTCTCGCCGTCGGGCAGAACAAGGTAGGCAGACCGGCTGACACGCGCCACATAGCCTTCGAAGGCCAAGCCCGGTGACAGATCGCGCGTGGTGTCCCGGAAGTTCATGCAGAACCGCGTGTTGCACATCACCAGCCGCTCGTCGGCATCGAAGAGGGCGAACCCCTCCGACACCGCCTCGATCGCGTCGGCGAGGTTGCGACGGGCGGCTTCCGCCTGCGCGTTCGCCTCGGACAGCTGTGCGTTCGACTCGTGCAGCAGATTGAGCGTGCGCTCCAGTTCGAGGGTCCGTTCGCGCACCCGCTTTTCCAGAAGGGCCGCGCGTTCGAACTGCGCATAGGCCGCGCCGGTTTGTTCGGCGCCGTATTCGACGCGCTTCATAAGCGCCTGTGCGATCTGCAACAGTTTCTCGTTCTGCCGTTCGAGACTGTCGTTCGGATTGACCAACGACATGGGCGCTACGCCGGAGCGTCGTCCGGCGGGTAGATGGCCACGCCGGTCAGGGTCTGGTTCACGTGCAGGCCTCCGATCTGTTCACCGTAGGTGGAAAATCCCACCACCCGGTGTTGCCGCAGAAGCGAGGAGATTTCCCGCGTTTTCTGCACCTGACCCGCCGCAATGCGACGCAGGAGGCAGTCGAAGCCCAGAATATGATCGGGGGCACCGTCCTCGGCCATGGCTTCCAGACCGGCTTCGAGGTGTTTCGCAATGTCCTGGTCGCTGGCCAGCGTCAGGACCATGCCTTCGTTGATCGCGGAAAAGAACACGAGGTCCCCGTTGTCACTGACCCTCTGGATGGCGCGGACGTGGTGGCTGTCGCCAAGGCGGACCACCACCGGATGCGCGGCAAACGTGAACGGGCCGAGCTGGTTCGGGTCCTTGCCCAAGAGCCGCGCGTATTCCTGGGCCGCGGGTTCGGCGTTGATCTCGTGAACCACGCGCGCCTCGGGCGTCGCAGATGTCACCACCATGCGGACGCCCGTGGGGATCAGGTGGTCGAGGCTGAACACCTTTATCGGGCAGCGGGTGCGGACCATGGCGACGAGTGCGGCATTCTGCAGGACCATGCCGTTGCGCGACAGGAAGGTGGCGGCGAAATTGGTGCCGTCCCCCGACGATCCGCCGAACAGCGGTACAGGCCCCAGCCCGGTGGCCAGCACGGCGGTCAGTTGTTCTTCCCGCAGGGACAGACCGTCGACCAGCGTGAAGGCGAATTCGGAGCCCATCTCGGGCGCCCGGCGTGTCAGTTCCAGCCGGTCGGAGATGAGGCGATCGATCAGCCCCTGTTCGTCGAAGCGGTCGAGCGTCTCGACAGCGCAGGTGATGACCTCGAAATGGGACTTCGGAAACCCGATGGCGACGATCTGGCCGTCTTCGTAGCCTGCGCTGCCCAGTTCGCCGGCGGTGGTGCAGGCCAGCACATCGGCACCGCCGAAGGCGTCGGCGGCGTCCCGCGTCAAGGCGGCGAAATCCGCGTCAGGCGAAGCGAACAGGCAGACCAGCGCCAGGGGAGCGTCCCCAAGGGCCTGTGCCAGTTCCGTGACCGAGTCGTCGTCCAGGCAGTGCACCTGTGCGGTGCGCAGCGCCGTCGACCCGGTCCTTTCCTCCCGCGCGGAACGTTCTTGCGCTCCGTCCACTCCAAGTGTTCCTTATGGTCGCCTCTTGGCGCGACACCCGAGGATTATGTATTCACATTCCGGTTGGCAAGTCCTTCCGGAAACCGCTGTCGGCAGCATTGGAGAACCGCGCCTCCTGCGCGACCAGTACCGCCTGCGTGCGGCTGTGTACCCCCAGCTTGCGCATGATTGCCGTCACATGGGCCTTCACCGTGGTCTCGGCGATGGAGAGGTCGAAGGCGATCTGCTTGTTCAGCTTGCCCTCGCAGATCAGGTAGAGGATGCGCGCCTGCTGGTTGGTCAGGGAGGCCAGCCGCGCCAGCGCATCGTCGGGTTCAGAGGACTGCCCGCCGGTCGGGTCGATGAAGCCGTCCGGCACGAAGGACCGGCCCGAGGTCACGGCCTCAAACGCGCGGCGGAAGACCGACCGTTGGGAATGCTTGGGTACGAACCCGTCCGCACCGGCCTTGAGCGCGTGGCTGATCATCCCGTTGTCGGCCATGGAGGAGGCGACGAGGATCGCCGCCCGGGGCGCGGCGTTGCGCAACCGCACGAGGCCGTCCAGCCCGTTCACATCCGGCAGGTTGAGGTCCAGCACGATCAGCCCGATGGCCGAATCCTGCGCCATGACCTCGAGCGCCTGTTCCAGTGTGCCGGCGGTCCGGATCTCCTGGAAATCGGCGATGGACTGGAGGGTCAGCGTCAGCGCGTCACAGAAGAGCGGGTGATCGTCGACCACCAGCGCCTTTTCCGGGCCGCGCACCTGTGCTTCAGCGGGCATACTCATCTTGTCCGTGCCTTCTTGATGACGCGACCAGAATAGGCGCTGCGGCGTCGCGGGTCTCTTGGCGAAAGGTCTCATAGCGCGGTGCGTCGCGCTCAGGATACCACATTCCGCCCCGTGGCGCAGGGCCCCGCTGCAATGCGCAGACAAATCGGGAGTCAGAGCATTATGCACGCACGCTAATATGCCCGGCAGAATGGATCAGCCGGGGCAGGGGCAAGGCACGCCCCGCTTCAGATATGGAAAGGACGGTCCGGGGTAGGGTCGGTTCTCAGAACCAGCTCTGCACGGTGCGTGCGCCGCCCGAAATGTCGTGGCCCAGCCCTTCGACCGTAGCACAGCCCGCCAGCCCCGCGGCCAGCGCCAGTATCAGGATCGTTCTCATGGAGACCTCGCTTTATGTTGCCTGTTTCATTGCCTCGTCGGCCCCGCCGGTCATTTCGCCGGTTTGAGGGGCAGGAATGGGCCCCGAGGGGCCCGCTCCGATCACTCTTCCCACCACCACACATCAGGCTGGAAGCCCAGCCAATCGCCATAAACGGGCAGCTTCGCGGGGTAATGCAGTTCCTTCGCATGGGCGATGCGGCTCAGGTCGTAGCGGTACATGATCGGGATCACGTAGCGCCCGGTCGTCAGAACCCGGTCCAGCGCGCGAACAGCCGAGACGAAATCCTCGTGGGTGTCGGCAGTCAGCATCTCGCCGATCATCGCCTCTGCCGCGGGGCTGTTCATGCCCATCCAGTTGCCGGTTCCCGGCGTGTCGACACCAGCAGCGCCCCAGTAGAGGTACTGCTCGTTGCCGGGGCTAAGGGACAGGCCGCGTTCGTAGTACGCCATGTCGAAGTCGTAGGACTTCGTGCGGTCCTCGAACTGGGCGGAGTCCACCATGACCACCGTCGCATCGATGCCGAGCCGTTTGAGCGAGGTCGAGAAGATCTCGGCGATTGAGACGTTGTCGGTCTGGCCCTGGCGGATCAGGATCTCGAAGGTCACGGGCTGCCCCTCGGGCGAGGTCATGACGCCGTCCTCGATCGTGTAACCAGCCTCCGCCATCAGGTCGAGCGCCTGTGCCGTGTTCGCCCGGTTGCGCACCGTGCCGTCGGCCACCGGCAGGCTGTAGCCTTCCAGCGCGCCGGGCAGAAGTTCGTCGGCGAAGGGTTCAAGCAGCTCACGCACCTTGCCCTCGGCCGGACCGTCCTGCATCCCCAGCTCGGAGTTCGAGTAGTAGGACGTGATCCGCGGCTGCACGCCGCCGGTCTGCACGTCGTTGATGTACTCGAAGTTGAAGACGTGCATCATGGCATCACGCACGCGCCAGTCGTCGAACAGGTCGCGGCGGGAGTTCATGACGAAACCGTAAATCCCGGTGGGACGCTCGTGCCCGATTTCCGATTTCACCACGTCGCCATTCTGCACAGCGGGGAAATCGTATTGCGAATTCCAGGTCTCGACATTCGTTTCGCGCAGCGAGGTGATTTCGCCGGCCTTGAATGCCTCGAAATGCGCGGTGGCATCGGCAAAGAACTCCATCCGGATCGTGTCGAGATTGTCGGTGCCGACCTTGAAGGGCACGTCCTTGCCCCAGTAGTCCGGATCGCGGGTCAGCTCGACAAAGCGGCCGGGTTCGTAATCGGTGATCTGGTAGGGCGCGGAGGTGATCGGGATCACGTCGAGGCCGGAATTCTCGAAATCCACGCCATCCCATTGGGCTTTCTTCAGAACCGGGCGCATTCCCGCCAGCAGGGCCAGCTCGCGGTTCTCCTCGTTGAAGGTGAAGCGGACGGAGCGTTCGCCGGTCTGCTCCATGCTCTCGACCTTGGCCCAGAAACCGCGATACCGGCCGTGGCCCTTCGTGCCGAGCGTCTCATAGGACCACATGACGTCCTCAACCGTCACCGGGCTGCCGTCGGAGAATTTCGCCTCGGGTCGGAGGGTGAATTCAACCCAGTCGCGTTTCGGTCCGACCTCAATCGATTCGGCCAGAACGCCGTAAAGTGTGAACGGTTCGTCGTAACTCCGGCCCATAAGGCTTTCATACGCAAGAAAACGCAGCTGCCACGGTGGCGTGCCTTTCAGGATATGCGGGTTGAGGCTGTCGAAGCTGCCGACCTCGCCCAGAACGATCTTGCCGCCCTTGGGCGCATCCGGGTTGGCGTAGGGCAGGGACACAAAATCAGGTGGGAGCGCAGGCTCCCCATACATAGCTATGCCGTGCTGCGGTTCGGCCATCAGTGCCGAGGCACAGAGAATCGCGCTCGCGGTAACTCCGATCCGGTTCCGAAACCGGCCCGAAATCCGGAAAGATTTTATGTTCATTTCGGCTACAATCCCTGTCTGCCCTTGTTTTCTTGACGCTGACCGTACCGCCGCTTTTACGCCTTTTCAAACTTTTAGCTTGGACTCACGCGGCGAATTGCTTATACAGGGGGCACTGCTCGATAGGTTTCTTGCCTGTATGAAACCTGCCTCAATGACTGAACCCCGGCTTCGGCCGGGGTTTTTTTCTGTCCATTGACCGGGTGGCTCTGACCTGTCTGACGATACGGAAACCTGCAGCGCGATCCCGAAGCGCGGATCGAACGATGGTGTGCCGTAGAATGCCCGCGGACTCCGGTCAATGCCGACCTTCAAGGGTCCGGTGCCACCGGCGTCTTCCAGCCGGTTCTGCCGGTCCGGCGCAGGGTCGCTTCGGAAAATCTTGCCCCCCGAGACGGATTGCCCCTGTCGCTTCAGCCCGCGAGGATTAGGATGCTGCAGGACAGCATGAACTCGCACGGAGACAGACACATGACCCTCAAGGGCAAGACGGCGGTGATCACAGGTTCCAATTCCGGCATCGGGCTCGGCATCGCGCACGAGATGGCGAAGGCCGGCGCAAACGTGGTCATCAACTCCTTCACGGACCGCGACGAGGACCACGCCCTCGCGAAGGAGATCGCGGACAAGCACGGCGTCGAGGTCCGCTACATCAAGGCCGACATGTCGAAGGGGGACGAGTGCCGCGCCCTGATCGAGAAGGCCGGTGCCTGCGACATCCTGGTGAACAACGCCGGCATCCAGCACGTCGCCCCCATCGACGAGTTCCCGGTGGACAAGTGGGACGCGATCATCGCGATCAACCTGTCCTCGGCCTATCACACGACCGCTGCAGCACTGCCGCTGATGCGCAAGGCGGGCTGGGGCAGGGTGGTCAACATCGCCTCCGCTCACGGGTTGACCGCATCGCCCTACAAGAGCGCCTACGTGGCCGCCAAGCACGGCATCGTCGGCATGACCAAGGTCGTGGCGCTGGAGACCGCGAAAGAGCCGATCACCGCCAATGCGATCTGCCCGGGCTACGTGCTGACCCCGCTGGTCGAGGCGCAGATCCCCGACACCATGAAGAAGTACGATATGGGCCGCGACGAGGTGATCGAGAAGGTCATGCTCGAACGCCAGCCGTCGAAGGAATTCGCCACGGTCGAGCAACTGGGCGGCACCGCCGTGTTCCTTTGCTCGGACGCGGCGAGCCAGATCACCGGCACGACGATTTCCGTCGACGGCGGCTGGACGGCGCTCTGAGCCATCCGGCCTGCCGGGCCGGACGCCATTGCGCCGGCCCGGCGACGTGTTTTCGAAGCGACTGCACAGATATTGGGGAACGGCTATTTCCATGAAGAAACGGATCAATGTTGCCCTGCAGGGCGGCGGGGCCCACGGTGCCTTCACCTGGGGCGTGCTCGACCGGCTGCTGGAAGAGCCGGAGCTGGAGATCGCTGGCGTATCCGGCACCTCCGCCGGCGCCCTGAACGGTGCGGCACTTAAGGCCGGGATGGTCGTCGGCGGCGCGGAGATGGCGCGCGCCAACCTCGACTGGGTTTGGGGAGAGGTCGGCGCACTCGACACCACCATGTTGCCCGACTGGTTTTCGTCCTGGTTTCCGGATCCCGGGCATGTGTCCAAGACCATCGAGTATTCCTTGCCCTACATGGTGGGGGACACCGTCAGCCGGATGATGTCGCCCTACTCCTGGGGGCCGCTCTACCGCAATCCGCTGGCGGCGATCGTTGCGCGGCTCGACTTCGACTCGGTCTGCGCCGACGCGTCGCCGGAATTCTTCGTCTGCGCCACGCTGGTCCGCACAGGCAAGATCCGCATCTTCGAAGGCGACAGGATCGACTCCAATGCCATCCTCGCCTCCGCCTGCCTGCCGACGATGTACCAGGCGGTTGAGATGGACGACCCGGAGACCGGTGTGTCCGAGGCGTTCTGGGACGGCGGCTATACCGGCAACCCGGCGCTCTTTCCGTTCTTCAAGGCGGCGCTGCCAGACGACATCGTGGTCATCAACATCAACCCGCTGGTGCGGGAGAAGGTGCCGGTGACGCCGCCCGAGATCCAGAACCGGATCAATGAGATCAGCTTCAACTCGTCGCTGCTGCGCGAACTCCGGGCCATCGACTTCGTCCAGCGTCTGCTGGCGTCGGGGGTGCTGGCGCCGGGCACGATGAAGGATGTTCGGGTGCACATGATCTCGGACGATGCGCTGATGAATGCGCTCTCTGTCGCGACGAAAACTGTGGCCGTGCCCTCGCTGCTGGTGCAGCTGAAGGAGGCGGGGCGTCGCGCGGCCGGTGCCTTCCTCGCGGATCACATCGACGATGTCGGCAAACGCCAGACGGCGGACCTGCGGGCGATGTTCGAGTGAGGCGTCCTCAGGACGCCTTCGCCCATTCCTCCACCGCCTGCTTGGCCTCCTGCCCGTTGGGGTAGACCAGCCCCGCCGAGATCACCAGCTTGGCGGCGTCCTCGATGGTCATGTCCAGTTCGATCACGTCCTCGACGGGGAAGAACAGCAGGAAGCCCGACGTCGGGTTCGGCGTGGTCGGCACGAAGACCGAGGTCAGCCCGGCGGATGTTGGGGTCCGGCGCGCGATTTCGCCCTTGGCGTCGGTCGAGATGAAGCCGATGGCCCAGATCCCCTTGCGCGGGTATTCGATCAGGCAGGCCTTCTCGAAACTGCGTTCGGACTGCGCAAAGACCGTCTCGGCCAGTTGCTTGATGCCGGAATAGATCGACCGGACGACCGGCGTGCGGTCCACGAGGCTTTCGGCGAAGTTAATCATCGAGCGGCCGATCAGCCCCTTGGCGATCCAGCCGACGATGATGGTGAACAGCAGGAAGACGACCACGCCCAGACCGCGGACGTTGACCTCGAGTATCCCATCGTTGTTGCTGTCGAGAAACTCGAACAGCCACGGGATGCGCGGGTCACCCGAGGCATCGACCATCCAGCGGTTGAGCAGGGCATTGGGCTGCAGACGGTCGGGCACGAAGGGCCAGACCACGCCGTCGACCCAGCCCACGACGGTCCAGATCAGCCAGACGGTCAGGCCAACGGGCGCGATCACGACGATGCCCGTCAGGAAAGAGTTCCGAAGGTTCGCCAGGAGGCGTCCGCGTTTCTTCGGCTCTGGATCGAAAGGCATGTTCATTGACGTCCGTCTGAAAAGGTTTCCGACGAAAGTATGCACTCCGCCGCGGCGCCACAATGGGGCGCCGTGCGTTGGGATGAAAAGTCAGGCTATTCTGCCGAGTTCCTGGGCGATGCCCGCTGCAAGACGGGCATTATTGAGGACAAGGGCGATATTGGCTTGCAGCGAGCGACCTTCCGTCAGTTCGAAAATCCGCTGCAGCAGGTAAGGTGTAACCGCCTTGCCGGTGATTCCGTGCTTTGCCGCGTCTTGCGTCGCGCGGGCGATGATCGGCGCCAGCGTGTCGGCCGCGATCTCGTCACCGACAGGGATCGGGTTGGCGACGAGCTGTCCGCCCGGAATACCGAGGTCCCGGCGCATCTTGTGGGCCCGGGCGATGCCCTCTGCAGTGTCGATCCGCAGCGGGGCCTTCATGCCGGAATTGCGCGACCAGAAAGCCGGCAACTGGTCCTGGCCGACCGCGATCACCGGCACGCCCAGCGTTTCCAGCACTTCCAGCGTCTTGGGCAGGTCGAGGATCGCCTTTGCGCCCGCTGCCACCACCGTCACCGGCGTCTGCGCGAGTTCCTGAAGGTCGGCGGAGATGTCGAAGCTTTCCTCGGCGCCCTTGTGCACGCCGCCTATACCGCCCGTTGCGAAGACGTCGATGCCTGCCCGGTTGGCGGCGATCATCGTCGCCGCAACCGTGGTCGCCCCGGTGCCGCCGCTGGCAAGGCAGGCGGCCAGATCGGCGCGCGACAGCTTTGCCACATTCTTTGCCTGCGCCAGGCTTTCCAGTTGTTCGTCGGTCAGCCCCACATGGATCCGGCCGTCGAGGATCGCGATGGTGGCGGGAACGGCACCTGCATTGCGCACCTCGGCCTCGACCCGGCGAGCGGTTTCGAGGTTCTGCGGATAGGGCATTCCGTGCGTGATAATGGTCGATTCAAGTGCAACCAGCGGCGCCTTGGCGTCCTTCGCGGCCTGAACTTCGGGCGAAAGGGTAATCATGAGGGCATGTCTCCGGATACGTAGGCGGCAGCCGCCTTGAGGGCCTGCGAAAGAGAGGTTGGCCGATCTTCGCCGGCGCGCTCTGCCGCGATATGGGCTGCCATGAATGTGTCGCCCGCACCGGTGATCCGCGTCACGAGGACCTTGGGCGGGCAGGCGCGGATCACGCCGTCGGACGTACCGTCGGCGCATGTCTCTCCGCCATGCGTGACGATGGCGCGGGACGCTCCGCGCGCCAGAAGCGCCGCGGCGGCATCGGGTGCGTTGGTGAAGGTCCGCTGGCACAGCAGCCCGGCCTCTTCGAGGTTCACGTAAAGCGTTCCCCGACCGGCGCGCAGGAAGGGCATCAGCCGCAGCGCCTTGCCGGGGCTGGCGGGTGCGATCCGCAGGTCGGCGGAGGCAAAGGCCGGTGCACCGGCGATCTCGGACAGCAGCGACTCGGTCAGGTTGCCGTCGAGCGCAATGGCGCCGGGGTAGGGGGCGTCGGCAGTCCCGAGCGGCCCGTCGATGAGCGGACGCAGGATCTTCTTCCCGGCGGCTTCCAGCGAGTGCGCATCCGCGATGGCAGCGATCAGCCCGTTCACGCCTTCGATCGCCATGTAACGGTCGGTCGGCAGGTCCTCGGACAGGTAGACGTGTTCGGTGTCCAGCCCCAGCGCGCGGCACTCGGCCAGCAGTTCGTCACCTTGGCTGTCACGTCCAACCGAGGACAGGAGCGCCGGGCGAAGGCCGAACCGCGCGAGCGTCATGGCGATGTTCAGCGCAACGCCTCCGGGAATGCGGGTGATGCGCCCCGGTACGTCGGACCCGACCGTCATGTGCAGGTTGGCGCGGCCGATCACGTCCCAGAGGACGGAGCCGATGCAAAGGATATCCGGGTCGCGCGTCATGGCCGCCTTTTGGCGGGTTCGTTCGCGCGGCGCAAGGGGAGCCATGATGCACCTGACGCCAGCCGATTTCTGCCGCCGCGGCGATACGGTCAACCCGTTTGATCAAATCCTGCCAGACAGGGGTTTCAGCCTCCGCCGGAACGCGTATGATTTGCCCAAATTCCGGAGGGGACCATGAACGAAATGAAGGATGTGAAACCAGCGCTGAAGGCCAAGGACGCCCCCGATCTCGGGGCGTTCGACTGGGAGGATCCCTTCCGGCTGACGGACCAGTTGTCGGAAGAGGAACGCATGCTGGCCGAGGGCGCGCGCGCCTTCGCCGCCGAGAAGCTCGCGCCGCGGGTGACCAAGGCATTCCTGGAGGAGACCGTCGCGCCCGACATCTTTGCCGAGATGGGCGGCATGGGCCTGCTTGGCATCACGGTGCCCGAGGAATACGGCGGCCTGGGCTCGTCCTACGTGTCCTATGGACTTGTGGCGCGCGAGATCGAGCGCGTCGATTCCGGCTACCGCTCGATGATGTCGGTGCAGTCGTCGCTGGTGATGTACCCGATCTACGCCTACGGATCGGAAGAGCAGCGCCGGAAGTACCTGCCGAAACTGGCCACCGGCGAATGGATCGGCTGCTTTGGCCTGACGGAGCCTGACGCGGGCTCCGACCCCGGCGGCATGAAGACGCGTGCGGTCAAGACCGACGGCGGCTACCGGCTGAACGGCTCCAAGATGTGGATCTCCAACAGCCCCATCGCGGATGTCTTCGTGATCTGGGCGAAGTCCGAGGCGCATGACGGCAAGATCCGCGGATTCGTGCTGGAGAAGGGCGCCAAGGGCCTCTCTGCGCCGAAGATCGAGAACAAGCTGAGCCTGCGCGCCTCCGTCACTGGCGAGGTGGTGCTGGACAACGTGGAGGTCGGGGAAGAGGCGCTGCTGCCGAATGTGCAGGGTCTGAAGGGTCCGTTCGGGTGTCTGAACCGTGCGCGCTATGGCATCAGCTGGGGCGTTCTGGGCGCGGCAGAAGCCTGCTGGCACGCGGCCCGTGCCTATGGTCTCGACCGCAAGCAGTTCGACAAGCCCATCGCGGGCACCCAGCTTTTCCAGAAGAAACTGGCGGACATGCAGACGGAGATCGCTTTCGGGCTGCAAGGCTGCCTGCGCGTCGGACGGCTGATGGACGAGGCCCGCGGCGCGCCCGAGATGATCTCCATCCTCAAGCGCAACAATTGCGGCAAGGCGCTGGACATCGCCCGGATGGCCCGCGACATGCACGGCGGCAACGGCATCTCTGCCGAGTTCCAGGTGATCCGCCACATGATGAACCTCGAGACGGTGAACACCTACGAGGGCACACATGACGTGCACGCGCTGATTCTCGGCCGGGCGCAGACGGGCCTGCAGGCGTTCTACTGACATAAGAGGCGGCGTGCGACTGTAAGGTCAGTCGCCGCCGCCGGTTTAGTGAATGCCGACACCAGCGCCTTCGATCTGGTGCCGATGGCAAACGTGAGCTTCACCAAGCTTTGGAGCATTGGACAGCAAGTCCCGAGTATTGCGTCCAAAAAGCGAAGCCCCAGCGCGGTCACACCGAGGTGCCGGTTTCTGGTCCAACACCGATGAGCGACCTGTTTTGGCAACGACCTTGGGAGTTCGTGCCGACACAGCGACAAGTGTAAGGAGGGTCGCTTCCGGGCCTGACAGAGCCGTCTTGTTCTGCATGTCTTTATCAGCGGGATTGGGCGGTGCATGAAACCAGACAGGGACCGTTCCAAACCCGACACGTTGTTGCAACCAAGTTGAAATGTCTCTTGTTCCGCAAAGTAGAAATGTCCCACCTGGGCGCTGAGGGAAGCAAAGCCTGACAGGGCGGAGACCTCATGTATCGCAGCCCTGGCTGGCTTTGCGGGCCTCCTTGGAGCGGCG
>NZ_JBRBWD010000028.1:0-7233 GCF_052825245.1 Sagittula sp. | reverse complement strand
GGGGGCGCCTGCCGCAGGCAGGCGCCCCCGCCGGGGGGGGCCCCCCCCCGGGGGGGCACCCAGTAGAATGGGGCTTAAAAAGTACAAAGGGTCCACAAATAAATGTTGTGGAGCCTAAAGGGAACACACAACGACCCCCCCCGGTGGCCCCCGCCCGGGGGGCCGCCCCCCGGGGGGGGCGCCTGCCTGCGGCAGGCGCCCCCGGACCATCGCATCGTCCGGACAGGGGTCTTGTGCGGATGCTGCCGAGGGGGCGCTGCCCCCGCCCCTGCGGGGCCCCCCGAGGGTATTTTTGCCAAGATGAAGACCCGGGAAGACAGGGTCCGGAAAGACAGGAGAAGAAACCGGTATGCCGAAGTCGCTCAAGAGCCTGCTGATGGTGTCGCCGCTGGCGGCGGTGATGCTGGTGTTCCTCGTGCTGCCGATCCTGATGATCGTGGTCGTCAGCTTCTGGCGGGCGACAGAGTTCTCGGTCATTCCGGCGTTTTCCTTCGAGAACTACGAGTTCCTCTTCGGTTCGCCCGTGACCTACAAGGTCTTCCTGAACACCTTCAAATACGCGCTGATCACCTGGGTGTTCACGCTGGCCATCGGCTTCACCGTGGCCTATTTCCTGGCCTTCCACGTGCGCAGCCAGAACATGCAGATCGTGCTGTTCCTGCTGTGCACCATCCCGTTCTGGACCTCGAACATCATCCGCATGATCTCGTGGATACCCTTCCTGGGGCGCAACGGCATCGCCAACTCGACGCTTCTGTCGATGGGGGTGATCGACCAGCCGGTAGAGTGGCTGCTGTTTTCCGACTTCGCGGTGATCCTGGCCTTCGTCCACCTCTATACGCTGTTCATGGTGGTGCCGATCTTCAACACGATGATGCGCATCGACCGGTCGCTGATCGAGGCGGCGCGGGATGCCGGTGCCTCGGGGCCGCAGATCCTGTGGAACGTGATCGTGCCGCTGACCAAGCCCGGCATCATGATCGGCACGATCTTCGTGGTGACGCTGGTGATGGGCGATTTCATCACCGTGCGGATCATGTCCGGGTCGCAGTCGGCCAACGTCGGGCGGCTGATCTCCAACGATATCGCGCTGCTGCAGTACCCGAGCGCCGCCGCCACTGCCGTGATCCTGCTGGTGACCGTGCTGATGGTGATCGGCATCCTGTTGCGGTTCGTCGACATCCGGAAGGAGCTTTGAGCGATGCCTTTGCCGACACCGGCCCTGCCGCCCGCCATTGCGGCGCATGAGAGCCGGGCCCGTGCGGCCCGGTCCAAGCCCCAGCCCCAGTCCCGGAGGACCTGACCCATGGAACCGCGTCCACGCTCCTTCTACGTGCTTGCCGCCTTTTTCGGGCTGTTCCTGCTGTTCCTTTACGGGCCGACGATCACCATCGCCATCCTGTCCTTCCAGGGGCCGCAGGGCGGGTTGACCTTCCCGATGAACGGCACGTCGGTCTACTGGTTCAAGGACCTGTTCGAGCAGCAGGCCGTGGGCGACATCTGGGGCAGCTTCCGGCGGTCCTTTGCGCTGGGGTTCATGGTCATGGTGACGACCGTGGTGGTGTCCGTCATGGGCGGGCTGGCCTTCCGGTCGCGGTTCCCGGCCTCGGGGCTGCTGTTCTACCTGATCATCACCTCGCTGGTGATCCCGTCGATCCTCGTCTCGCTGGGCGTCGGGCTGATGTTCTCGCAATCGGGGATGAAGGTGCACTGGGCGTCCTCCGGCTTTGGCTCGCAACTGACGTGGACGCTGCCCTTCGGCCTGCTGATCATGTTCGCGGTCTTCAACCGCTTCGACAAATCCTACGAGGAGGCGGCGCGCGACCTCGGGGCGACGCCTTGGCAGACCATCCGCCATGTGGTGCTGCCGATCATCGGGCCGTCGCTGATCGGTGTGGCGCTTTTCGGCTTCACGCTGAGCTATGACGAGTTCGCCCGCACGCTCCTGACGGCGGGCAGCTACAACACGCTGCCGCTGGAGATCTACGGCATGACGACCAACGTCACGACGCCTGTGCTTTATGCGTTGGGGACACTGACGACGGTGTTTTCCTTCCTGATGATCGGGGTCTTCCTGCTGCTGGTGACGCTGACGGCGCGCCGCAAGGCGAAGGCCGGGTCGGATGCCGGCAAGGGGATGGTATGATCGTTCTCATCAATCCCAATTCCACCGTCCTCATGACCGAGGCAATGACCGCCGTGGCACAGGATGTCGCGGGGCGGATGAAGGTGGAGGGCTGGACCTCGCACGGCGGGCCGCCCTCGATCCAGGGGCGCGAGGATGGCGATGCCGCCGTGCCGCCGATGCTGGAACTGGTGCAGAAGGCCTGCCGCGACGGGGCGGAGGCGATCCTGATCGGCTGCTTCGACGACACCGGCATCGCGGAGGCGCAGAAGCTGGCGCGCTGCCCGGTGATCGGGATCGGGCAGGCGGCCTATCACCTGGCTGCGGCGGTGGGCGGGCGGTTCTCGGTCGTGACCACTCTGGACGTGTCGGTGCCGGTGCTGGAGGAGAACGTCGCCAGTTACGGGCTGGCCCCGTCGCTGGGCCGTATCCGGGCCAGCGGCGTGCCGGTGCTGGAGGTCGAGAAGGCCGAACCGCGGATCATCGACGAGATCCTTGCCGCGGAAGCGGAGGACGGCGTGGGCGCCGTGGCGCTGGGATGCGGCGGCATGGTGGGGCTGATGGCGCGGGCGCAGAAGGAGACCCGGCTGATCCTGGTCGACGGTGTGCGCGCCGCGACCGGCATGGCCCGAGCGCTGATCGCCTGACCGTATAAGCCATTGGGATTGCACTCCGGTTCCGGACGGGCAAAGGTGGCGCCGGAACAGATCGGGGAGGGCGGTTTCATGCGGCATGGTGGCAGGCTTCTGGTGGAGTGCCTCGTGGCACTGGGCGCGCGCAAGGCGTTCGGCGTGCCGGGGGAGAGCTATCTCGCGGTGCTCGACGCGCTGCACGATACCGAAGGCGCGCTGGACTACGTGCTGTGCCGCAACGAGGGCGGCGCGGGGTTCATGGCGGCGGCCTGGGGCAAGCTGACCGGCACCCCCGGCATCTGCATGGTGACGCGCGGGCCGGGGGCCACCAATGCCTCCATCGGGGTGCACACCGCCCGGCAGGACAGCGCGCCGATGCTGCTGTTCGTGGGGCAGGTGGCGACCGACATGATGGGGCGCGAGGCCTTCCAGGAAGTCGACTACCCCGCGGTCTATGGCACCATGGCGAAATGGGCGGTGGAGATCGACCGGGTCGAGCGCATCCCCGAGATCGTGTCACGCGCATGGACCGTGGCCACGACCGGGCGGCCCGGTCCGGTGGTCATCGCCCTGCCGGAGGACATGCTGTCGTCCGAAACCGACACACCCGCGATTTCCGGCCCGGTCGAGATCCTGCCGCCTGCGCCCTCCGGCCCGGCGGTGGCCAGGGCGCGCGAGATCCTGAAGGGCGCGAAACGGCCGCTCCTGTTCTTCGGAGGAAGCAACTGGACGGAGGGCGGCAAGGCTGCGCTGCGCCGTTTCGCGGAGGAGAACGACATCCCCGCCGTGGCCGTCTTCCGCTATCTCGACATGTTCGACAACCACTCTCCGGCGTTCTGCGGACATTCCGGTGTGGGCATGTGGCCCTCCACCCGGAAGCTGATCCAAGAAGCCGACGTCATCCTCGCTATCAACTTGAGATTCGGGGAAAATTCCACCGGGGGCTACACGCTGCTGAAGGTGCCGGACCCGGAACAGACGCTGATCCACGTGCATGGCAGCGACGGCGAACTGGGCAAGGTTTACCGCCCCGCGCTGGGCGTCCATGCCGACCCGTCCGCCTTTGCGGAGGCGCTGGTGGCGGCGGGTCCGCTGGGGCCGCGCGACGGCACCTGGCGGGCAGAGGCGCGGGCGGCCTTCGAGGCGGGGTTCGAGCTGCCGGAGCAGCCCTCGCCGGTGGACATGGGCAAGGTCATGGCACATCTGGCGGAGGTCCTGCCGGACGACGCGATCCTGACCAACGGGGCGGGGAATTTCGCGGTATGGCCGGGGTATTTCTTCCGCTATGGTGGGGCGCAGCGCCTGCTGGCGCCGCAGTCCGGGGCCATGGGATACGGGCTTCCGGCGGCCATCGCGGCCAAGGTCGCGCACCCCGGCCGCACCGTCGTCTGTTTTGCCGGGGACGGCGATTTCCAGATGACCAGCCAGGAACTGGCCACCGCCGCGCAGGCCGGGGCGCAGCCCGTGGTGCTGATCCTGAACAACGGCATCTACGGCACGATCCGCGCCCATCAGGAACGCCACTACCCGGCGCGTGTGTCGGGCACCACGATGGTCTCGCCCGACTTCGCGGCGCTGGCCCGGTCCTACGGTTTCCACGGAGAGCGGGTGTCCCGGACGGAGGACTTTGCCGCCGCCTTCGACAGGGCGCTCGCCTCGGAGACGGGCGCGGTGCTCGACCTCGACATTTCCGAGGAGGCGCTGACGCCGCGGGTGACTCTTTCGCAGATGCGCGCCGCAGCGCAGAAATCGGGGCGGTAAGGCGGCACTGGCTGCGGTCTTCGGTCGCCTGAAAAGGTGACCGGAGGTGCGGGCCGTTCAGGTTTTCTTTATCGTTTTTATCCAATGTCTTGAGGGAAACACTTCGAGTATTTCCTGAACTGCGGGCCGCGGTCCCGGCCCGCGCCGATGCGTCTGCGGCAAGCCGGGTTGAGAACCCCTTCCGACCGGGTTTTGTGAATGAAACGTGCAGGCTGCGGCCGATGCTTAAGGCAGCGCGCGCCGCAAGATCTGGCAGCGGCGCAACGGCCCCGCCACAAGGGGTTAACGCCGCCCGCCGCCGGTTAACCGGATGTTATGGGGCAAACCGGCCGGTTCGGCCCCCGTTTCCGGCCGGTTGGTAACCTTTGTGCAGAGGCGCGGCATTCACACTTTGTCAGCGATTAACCTTTGGCACCCGCCCGCCCCTCAGGCCTCCGCCCAGAGGCCCTCGGCCAGCGCCTTCAGCCGCAGCGCCTCCTGCCAGCGGTTCGACATCTCGCGCCCGGTGGCGTCGGTCATCGCGTATTCCGGCGGGCCAAGCTCGCACAGGAAGGTCAGCGGCGCCTCGGGCTGCGCCGCCTTGTAATGGCCGAAGCCCTCGCGCCAGATCGCGGTGAACAGCTCCAGCCACTTGGCGTTCTGCGGGAAGTCCAGTTGAAGCTGGATCTGCTGGCGGCTGGCGACCCGGCCCTGGAAGCTGTCGCAGCGCTGCAGGATGCGGGTCAGAAGGCCGCGTTCGAAGGCGCCCAGCGGCAGCTTCCATTCCCGGTCCACGAGGTAATGCGACAGGTCGCCGGACAGCCGCATCTCCGGCACGGCGTCGATCAGTTCGAGCGTGGTGAAAAGGTCGTTGGTGATGCAGTTGCGATGCGTCTCGAACTGCACGGGAACGCCTTCTTCCTCCGACATCTCGATCCAGGTGCGCACCACGGGGATGGCGCCCGCGGTGCTCAGCGGAAAGACCTGCCCGATGAGGTTCACGAAGGGCGAGCCGAAATCCTTCGCCATCTTCAGCGTGTCGCGCAGGGCGGACACCGACCGGGGGAAGGCCACGATCAGCGGCACCAGCCCGTGGTGGCGGATGTGCGGCAGCACGTCGTGGGCGGTCTGCACGTCGGCGGCGCCGAGGTCGATCGCCAGCCCGTGAAAGCCCGCGTCCTTCACCATGCCGCAGATCGCGTCGTAGGGCAGGGTTTCGCCGCTCTGGTCGTGCGGAGACATCGCCCAGAGCGACTGGAAGACCTGCAGCGTCACGCCGCTTCGATCCGCGCGCTGGTGCCGTTGCCGCGGGGCACGATCCAGACCTCGTCATAGGGGTAGTCCGCCTCAGACTTGGCGGACAGCTTGCGGATCACCTCCACCTGGAACTCGATCCAGCCCATGGCGTGCGGCGCGGCGCCGTTCTTCTTCATCTCGCCGTCGAGGTCCTTCAGCTGCCAGAAGGGCACGGCGGGAAAGCTGTGGTGCGCGGTGTGATAGGGCATCTGCCAGCAGAGCCAGCGCATCACCGCGTTGGTGCGGGTGGAGCGGGTGTTCTCGAGGATGTTGTCCTCGTGGCTGAGGCCAAGGTGCTCGATGGTGTTCTGCAGCTGGTGGACCGGCTTCATGACCACCATCGGCGCCAGCCACAGGAGCACGGCGGCCCAGCTTTGCGTCACAAGCGACAGCACGGCCACGGCGGCATAAAGCGCGGCATGGATGCGCGCCTCGCGGATGACCAGCGCGTGCTGCTCGGGGCGGATATAGGGTTCCAGCACGATCCCGCGCGAAAACCGCACGATCCGCGCGACGCGGCTTTGCCAGTAGGTGACGCCCCAGAACCACAACAGGTAGGTCTTCAGCGTGTAGGGTTCGCGTGTCAGCTCGCCGTCCTTCTCCCAGTTCTGGGTGTGCTGGTGGTGCGCCCAGTGCTGGATCTTGTCGAAATCGCGGGGGTAGATCATCAGGAAGCCGATCAGCCGCCCGAAGACCTCGTTCAGCCGCCGGGTGCGGAAGACGGTGTCATGCGACAGCTCGTGCTGCCCGGCGTAGAGGAAGTTCAGAAGCACCCCGTGCGCCATGAACAGCGGGATCGACCAGAGGCTTGCCCAGGTGGTCCAGAGCAGCGTGCCGGTGAGCGCGATGGCGGCGAAATGGCTGCCAAGCTGCAGCGCGCCGCGCAGGTCGGAGCGTTGCATCAGGGCGCGCAGGCGGGTCGGGGCGATCAGGTCGCGGCGGGAAAACGTGGCTTGCATGGCGCGGAGCCTAGGACACTCTCCGCCGTGAGGGCAAGCGCCACGCGCGCCGCGCCGGCACCACCCCACAGGAAACGCCCAAGCCGCAGGCAGCCCGTCCCCCACCGGCCGCAGGCACGTCGCCCGCATACCCCGCTGCCCGCCCCCTTCATCTTGGTCCAAATACCTCCAGGGGTCCGGGGGCGGAGCCCCCGGCGGGCGGGGGTGCGGGGGGCGGAGCCCCCCGGCGGAGGGGGGGGGGGGCGCCCGCCGGCACCCCGCCGGCCCCCCCCCCCCCCCACACCCCCGGGGGGTGACGCGCCCCCCCCCGCCCCCCCCGGGCCCCGGGCCCCCCCCCCGCGGGGGCGCAGCCCCGGCATTCAGCTGCGCCTCGAGAAACTCGAACCGCTGGACGATCTGGCTCAGGCGATCTTCTGGCAACATCACCGCGCCATACCCCCGACCCTGCCCCGGACCAAGCCGCCCGCCGGCCGCTTCTTTG